>CAMYIJ010000017.1 GCA_947258375.1 uncultured Acidimicrobiaceae bacterium | reverse complement strand
GTTGACACTGTTGTGTTGGTTCCACCACCACATCGTGGTCCACCAACAAGGATTCACCATCGACCCCGAATCTCCACCGAAACGGAGACGATTCCTCGCACCCGGTGTCACCCGAGCCCCACCTCCCAACTAGAGGCACACCCCCCTCAACCCAGCTCGACGACCACCGAAACCACACCTCCCAACCAACCCGAACCGGCGGCCTCGCTAGCGATACGGCGCGCCGGCCCTTCAAACGCGTCCAACGTCGGTCAACTCCAAGCACAACAGGAACCTCGAACCAAGGGTTCCGGTCTGTGTGGTCACACCGGGAGCGATGTGGCTCAGGGTTCGCTGATCTGAGCACTGGGTCAGCGCGCCGATAACCTCCTCCACGGCGTTCGGGAATCCCCAGTATTGCTGGGAGACGTTTTGCGATTCCCGGCATGACCTGCGAACCACCGTCAAGGACCGATGACCCGGACTCACCAGCCGGGCGATTACACCTAGCCCGCGGCGCGCCTGTCGATCTCGGCGGCGGACGTGGGGTGGGCGAAGTAGAAGCCCTGCGCGGCGTCGCAGCCGAATGTCCGGAGCACGTGGAGTTGCTCCGGCGTTTCCACGCCTTCGGCCACGACGCGCAGCGACATGGAGTGAGCCATCTCGATGATCTCCGAGGAGGAGGCTCGTTCGGCGCGATCGTCTTCTATCTCGCGGATGAAGGTGCGATCGATCTTCAGAACGTCGATCGGGAACCGCTTCAGATGGCCGAGCACCGAAAAGGCGGTGGTGAAGTCATCGACTGCGATCCTGACACCGAGATCGCTCAGGCGATCGAGAGTGTCCGTGAACTCTGGTCGCTCGTCGAGCAGGATTGCCTCTGTCAGCTCCAGTTCCAGGAGTTCGGGAGGAACTCCATGCTTCTCGAGTGTTCCTTGAATGAGGTCTGCCAGGCCCGGGCTCTCGAGCTGGCGGCCCGACACGTTGACCGAGACCGGCACCAGCTGGCTCAGGTTGGCGGCCCATGCGGCGAGTTGAGCACAGACCCTGTCCAGCACCCAGGCACCCAGGTCCAGGATCAGGTCGCTCTGTTCCGCGGCTCGGATGAACGTGACCGGTGGGATAACGCCGTACCTGGGGTGATCCCACCGAGCCAACGCTTCGAACCCGGCGACCCGCTCGTTGACCAGATCGATCTTCGGCTGGTAGGCGACCCAGAGTTGCCCGTCGTCCGCGGCGCGCGCGGCCACCAGGTCCTCCATCAATTGCACCATGTCGAGATCGTCCGGGGCCAGCTCCTTGCGATAGGAGCGGTAAACCGCCGAGGGTGCTGTTCCAGCCGTTCGCCTAGCAAGACGGGCACGTTGAATGAGGCCGTCGGGTGTGACGGCGTCGATCGGGGCGATGGCAACCCCCACCCGTGGATTGGGGCGAACGATGGTGCCGCCGAGCTCCAGCGGCCCATCGAGGCTACCCAGGAGCTTGCGGGCGACCCGGCCGGGGTCCTCCACCCGCTGTGAGGTCGCCATCACGACGGCGAGCTCATTCCGAGCCAGTCTGGCGACCAAGTCGGAAGCCCGCACCGAGGATTGCAGTCGGCGCGAGGTCTCGGCCAAGGTGTCGTCGAGCTGTTCCCTGGTGAGCGGCAGAAAGCGCTCGTGCTCCGGCTGAATGCCGACGATCAGCAGCCCCACAAAGCCGGGTCGAGGTTCGGCGCCGTCGAGCAATTCACCGAGACGCTGCCGCACGGTATCGATCGCCCCCAGACCCGTCAGCGGGTCGGGCTCTGCAGGGCTAACCGGGTGGACGCGGCGCGGGTGCGGCCTGAGTTGTCGCTTGGCGGCGACGCTACGGATCAAGAGGATGAGGATTATGGCGGCGCCGGCGATGACCCCCATTTGCATCTGCTGCATCCGAATGCTGGTTGTCGTCGCGTCGGCGCGGATTGCCCGCGATGCGTCACGGAGCGTGGCGGTGTATACGGCTCGAGCGTCCGAATCTCCGCTGCTGGCGAGTAGGCCGAACGCCGCAAGCTCGGCTCGAAGTCCGGCCACCCGAGACGAAGGCCCGGAAGCGTCGATGGCCCCGACCATTTTGTGGTGAAGGGCGATTGTGGCCGCGGGAGCCGCTTCTGCGGCCATGGCAGCGTGCACGTCGTCGGCCAGGTTGACGGTGGCTTCAGCCTCCCTCACGACGCTGGTGCTGCGCACTTGCAGCATCGTTAGAGCTACCGCCGCGATCAAGACGACGGCGGATCCAATGGCCAGATGGGCATTCTGCACCCAGAAGCTCTTTGGCGAGTTGGATTCCACTTAGAGACCTCGTCGTTCTCGCGGGCTGCCGGGCCGGGGAGCCACAGATCCATCGCCAGTTGTCACTCAGCAGGCTCCGACGGCCTTCTTTCGGTATATCGGTCCCGAATACGGCGGATTGAACGAGTTCACCCTGTGACGGTTGGTGAGATCGCACCGCCTGAAGGCACCATCGGCCCCGCAATCGCGGCCTACTCCGCCGATTCGAGGATGGTGTCGAGGCCCGAGGCACGGGTGATGAGATCGGCGAGACTGGAGATATCGGTCGGAGGCTGGCGCAACCAGGGAACCGTGGCCATCGGAACTGCGAGTCGGGCCGCGACCTCCTGGCGGGCGTCCCGATTGCGTCTTGCTTCGATACTCCACCGCGCCATGTTCTCCCGAAGCGCGATGTCTTCGGCTTCCGTCCCCTTCGGCCCGCGAGCCGTGATCCAGCGATCCGGCAAGGTTCTGTTGAAGATGAGGGCGTCCGGTGCCGTGTTGATCTCCGGGAGGCTCGAGAAGAAGCGGCCTGCTTCCCGCATCGCTCCCGGCGAGTCCGTGGTCGCCACCAGCACTTTGGCCTGCCCGAAGAGTCGATCTATAGCGGCCGCACGCGCCGCGAGACCGTCGTACAGGGTGCGCAGGTCCAGCAGGAAATCGGCGATCTCCTCGAGAAGCGCGCTTCCCAGGAGGCTGTCTGCCAGCCGCAACATCGGTCGGGCAGCCGTTCGGTAGAACATGCGGCGACCGGGAATTCGAGCGCCGGTCAGCCACCGGAGCAGCCGACCGCCGACCAGTTCCCGCATTCGACGCGGCGCCATGAAGAACTCGATGCCCCCCTCGGCCGGGGGCGTGTCGACGACGAGCACGTCCCAGTTGCCGCTCTGGGCGAATTCGGCAACCTGTTCGCCGGCCGCATAGGACTGTGCTGCCGGGAAGCGATCGGCGACGGCCCGGAAGTATTGATTGTCGGTCAGACGGTCGGCCACCTCGGGTGTGGCGTGCCGCCGCGTTATCGCCTCCCAGGATGCGGTCACGTCTAGCATCACCGCGTCGAGCGGCCCCGCGTTGGGAACGGGGGTCGGGCGATTGGTGGTGCTATCGCGCATCGCAATCCCCAGCGCATCGGCGAGCCGGCGGGCCGGGTCGACGGTTATCACAAGTGTGCGCGCGGGCCGCTGGGCGACAACGGCTGCAATGCCCGCCGACAGTGTGGTCTTTCCCACGCCCCCGGCGCCGGTCACGATGATGATCTCAGGTCGCTTCACGCTCCGTTGTCCCATTCATCGGCGAGCTGGGCGGACACTTCGGTCGGGGTGTGGACGCCGAACAGATATGGAAGGTGGATATCGATCGGCAGGGGAGCCAGCGCCGCGCTCTGCATGTTCAGCAGGCCGACGTGGTGCTCTGCCGCCTCGGAAGCCGGTCGATCAGGCAGGGTGGCCAATCTCTCGGGTGGCACATCGAGGGGCGGCAGCACCCGATTGGCGATCACGGCTCCGAGGTGGACGAGTTGCTCCGACTCCAGTTCGGCAAGTGCCTCAGCGGTTTCGAGTGCGGGGAGCTCTTCGGGAGTCGTAATCAGGACGAGGGCCGCCTGGTCCGGATCGATCAGCATCTCACTCATGCGGCGGGCTTGGTCCCTAACCGCGCCGGTCGGGACGAGGTCGGCAACGACTGCCGGGGCCCGCAGATAGGACATCAACTGGCCGACGGGGGGAGCGTCGATGATGACCAGGTCATGACGGCCCTGCCATGTGTCGAATATCGGCTTGCCCATCGTGATGACTTCACGAATCCCGGGAGCGGTGTCGGCCAGGACCTGCATTGCCCGGCTCAATGCCCGGGTCGGCGCCGCCGTCGGAATCCGCAGCTGTAGCTTGATGTATTCGTCGAGTGCCTCCGCTCGGTTGACCGCCATAGCCTCAATTCCACCGTGGAAGGTCGCCGGCTCATACTCGAGACGATGGGCACCGAGGTGAATGGCCGCACCGATCTGGTCGGTCATGGCCGAGAGGAGTACTCGCTGACCCGTCCGCTGGGCGCGAAGCGCCAGGGCGACGGCGATTGCGGACTTGCCGACGCCGCCTTTGCCGGAGACGATGATCAGCCGTCGGTCGAGCATCACCCCGAGGCTAGTGGCACGATGGCCGCCACGAACTAGCGTGTAGCGGTGTCAGCTGAAAGGACCGATGTGGCACAACTAGATGTCGACCAACTCATCGCCCGATTCCAGGAGCGGGCCGAGGCCGTCAAGGACCGGGGGGTGCCACCGATCGAGGGTTCCGGCCGTCAAGCCTTCATAGAGCAGGCAGAGAATGACTTCATGGACTACTCGCTGATCGGGCGGGCAACATGGGCGGTCGAGGACGATTCCCTGGTTTTGCGAATCCCGTTGCGCTAGGGCTCCTGCGCCCCACCCGCAACGGTGCGCTCCCAGGTTGTGAACTCGTAGCGGGGCGGGCCGGCGTGCTCCGCGGCGGCGACCAGGGTCCACAACGTCTGATCCCAATCCGGGAAGAACGTGTCTCCCGAGGGAGCCAGCGCGACCATTGTGAGTTCGATCCGGTCCGCCAGCGGCAAGAAGATCCGGTATACCTCGGCGCCGCCGATGATGCAGATCTCGGCGTCGGAACCGTGGAGGCGTCGGGCGGCACTCATCGCCGCTGTCGGGTCGGAGGCGCGGTGCACGCCCGGGGCATCGAAGTGGCTGTTGCGGGTGAGGACGATGTTGGTTCGCCCGTCGAGGGGCCGGCCGATCGAATCGTACGTTGCCCGTCCCATGATCACCGGCCGGCCGATCGTCAACTGTCGAAAGCGCCTCAGATCGTCCGGAATCGACCAGGGCAAACCGCCGGCGTTCCCGATGACGCCGTTGGTCGCAACAGCTGCCACCAGCGTGATCATTGGGTGGCGTGCCCGGTCAGGCCGGAAGCGTGCTTCAGGCCGACACCATGCTTCAGGCCGACACCATGCTTCAGGCCGACACCATGCCTCAGACCGACATCATGCTTCAGACCGACACCAGGCCTCGAATGGCCGGGTGAGGATCGTATCCAACCAGGCTGAAGTCGTCGTATGTGAAAGAAAACAGATCCTTCACGGCAGGATTCAGTGTCATTTCGGGCAATGGCCGCGGAGAGCGGCTCAGCTGCTCGGTCACCTGGTCGAGATGGTTGTCGTATATGTGGGCATCGCCCAGTGTATGAACGAACTCGCCCGGCTGGTATCCGGTGACCTGCGCCACCATCTGCAGCAGCAGCGAATAGGACGCGATGTTGAATGGCACTCCGAGGAATAGGTCCGCGCTGCGCTGATACAGCTGCAGGCTCAATCGATCCCCGTCGACGAAGAACTGGAACATGGTGTGACAGGGTGGCAACGCCATCCTGGGGATATCGGCGACGTTCCACGCCGAAATGACGTGACGGCGGGAAAAGGGCGTGGAGCGAATCTGATCCATGAGCCGGCTGAGCTGATCGATTGTCTCGCCATTGGGTGCACTCCAGGATCGCCACTGAACGCCGTAGACCGGACCAAGGTCGCCCGTCTCGGGATCGGCCCATTCATCCCAGATCCGGACACCGTTCTCTTTGAGGTAGGCCACATTCGAGTCACCGGCGATGAACCACAGCAATTCGTGGATCACCGACTTGAGGTGGACCTTCTTCGTCGTCACAAGCGGGAAGCCCGCCGCGAGGTCGTAACGAACCTGGCGCCCGAAGACGCTACGCGCCCCTGTGCCTGTTCGATCCATCCGGTGTGTCCCGTTGTCGAAGACATCCTCGAGCAGATCCAAATACTGCCGCATCGCCTCTCCCTTTCGGCCTAGCTCGGCGTCGGACGGGGAAGCCGGAGCCCGACGGGGGACGTATCGTAGCGGGAGAATGACAAAGGTGTAAGTAGTTTCTGCACAATCGGGTTGTCTGGTGGCGAGGTTCGTCACCCGGAGACACGAGCAATAGCACCGTGTTGGATTAGCCTGACCGGGTGAACATCATTCGGTTGCTGATCGGCGTGCTCGTTGCCGTCATAGTGGGCGTGGCGCTGATCCCGCTCTACGTGCTGCTCGACTTGCGCAGTGGAGGTAGCGGGTGGGGGCTGTGCGCCGATGGATTCGGGCGGTGCCGCACCTCGTATTTCTCGGGCTTCGAGCTTGTCGCGGCACTGTTGCTCGTGATGTTGGCGCTGGTGCTGGCGATCGGCGGCCTGGTGCGGCTGCTGCGCTTCCTGCGAAAGCGGTCCTCAGGGAGCCTGGTTGGCTAGCCCGATGGATTCTCACCCACCTCCGACTGCGACCGACAAGCTTCCGCTGCGAGAGAGAATGCCCGACTACCTCGCCTTGTTTGGTGTGGGGATCGGGGCCGCCCTGATCGTCGGGTTGATCGTGGCTCTAGTGTCGAAACACTCCTTCGCCACAGGCTTTGGCTACACGATGATCGGCCTGGGCACGGTCCTGTGGCTGGCCGGGGGAGTTGCCGGCGGGGGCTACGCCAACCTCGGCGTCGGAGCGCTTGGCACGATGTTTGGATCGAACCTGCGCCAACAAGAGGGATCTGCCGAAGAGGATGACCCCGAAGAGCTGCGCCGACAGGTGTTCGGAAGGCGGGGAGATCCTCGCGAACGCCTCCGCAAGGGCTTGCGACCCGAAGCCAACCCGCGGGCCTTCTGGCAGGTTATCGGAGGTGTGGGCTATTTCGTGCTCGGCACGGTGATCGTGCTCCGGTTTGCTAGCTGAGGCGCCGGCTCATCGCCCAGATGAGGCCGGTCACGCCGAGCACCGTTGCCCCCGTCAAGAGCCAGAGCCCCGATCCAAACGATCCACGCGATCCGAGGGCGGCTGCATCGCGGGTCGCTAATTCGGCGTCGATCAGGAGAGACCCGGTGAGGAGGACGGCCAGAGTGACGGCGGCGGCTGTGGCAATTGCGGGTAGGCCAACGAGGCTTTCTCGTCTGTCGCCGGCGAGCACGACTGCTGCCGCACAGGCCAGCGCCAGAACGGGGAGAGTTGCATGAGCCGTTGCGCCCGAGACAGTCCCCAAAGTTGCTGCGCTGAAGAACGGAAGGGTCAGCGACCCGGTCGCCGCCAATGCGGCCAGCACGAGGATCACCCGCCCGCGTTGCATCACGGGATCACGGGTTCCGTCGCCAGGAACAAGCCGGTGGCCTCCGCAACCACCGTATCGCCGGCCGCGACGTCACCGGCGAGACGCAGCCGGCGTCCGCGTCTCTCGATCACTTGGCCGTGCACGGTGTACGTCATCTCGGTCGAGGCGGGATTGCGGAATTTGAGTTCCAGGCTGGCCGTCACGACAAACGTTCCTTCAAGCAACATGGCGGTCCATGCCAGAGTTTCATCGAGGAGCGCGGCGAGAATGCCCCCGTGGAGAACTCCGGCGAAGCCGCGGTACTCGGGGCGCGGCGTGAAGCTGGCCGTCAGTCCGTCGCCTCCGGCGATGAATTCGTCGAGGTGGAGGCCGATCGGATTCGCCAGTCCGCACCCAAAGCAATCGTTGTACTGGTCGCGAAGAGCGGCAGCCCGTTCACCGAGGTCAATCATCGGTCTCGGCGAAGCGGACTTCGCCGTCTTCGATGGAAGCAATGTTGACCAGCGATTTCACGTTCCAGCCGTGAGCCTCGAGGCGCGCTCTCCCCGGGGTGAACGACTTCTCGATGGCAAACGCGAATCCAACCGGATGGCATCCGGCTTCCACGGTAATCTCTCCCAGGGCCTCTGCCGTCCTGCCTCCGGAGAGGAAGTCGTCCACGATGGCGATGCGGGTTCCGGGTTCCATCACGCGTCGGGACACCTCGACCCGATACTCCTCGCCCTTGGTTGGGGAAGTGACGACGCGGGCGAACGAATAGCGGTCGCCGGGGCCGACGTATTTCTTGGCGTACACGACGGGGAGATTCGTCTGGAAGGCGCACGCCAGCGCGGGCGGGATTCCGGATGCCTCGGCCGTGAGAATCAAGTCGACGTCCCACGGCTTGATCAGATCGGCGAGGGCGTTCCCGACGTCTCGCATGACGTTGGGGTCCACCCTGTGGTTCAAGAACTCATCGACCATGACCAGATCGCCTTCGACCCGGCCTCTTTCTGCAACGACGCTACGCAAACTCATGGCGGCATCGTAATGGTCAATCCGCCACCCCGCGGCGGGGCCCTCCGCTTGCCGTAGGATTGGCCGCCATGCCTGCCGCCCCCAACTTCAGCCCTGGTCCCGATGAGAAGCGCAACGCCCGCGTCGTCCTGAACCGGCTCAAGAAGCGGTATCCGACGATGCAGACCGCACTGGAGTATCGCGACGCATGGCAACTGCTCGTGGCAACCGTGTTGTCGGCGCAGACGACCGACGAAAACGTGAATCGTGTGGCCCCGCAGGTGTTTTCTCGCTGGCCTACGCCCGAGGATCTCGCGGGCGCCAATCCGGAGGAGGTCGAGGAGGTCGTCTTCTCGACGGGCTTCTACCGCCAGAAGACCAAGTCGATCATCTCGCTGGCCGCGGATCTCGTTGAGAAGTATGACGGGATAGTGCCCGCCACCCTCGAGGAGCTGGTGACGCTTCGTGGAGTCGGTCGCAAGACCGCGTCGGTGGTGCTGGCCGAGGTGTGGGACATCCCGGCGATCGCGGTTGATACCCACGTGAAGCGGGTGACCAACCGCCTCGGCCTCACAAAGGAGTCGGATCCCCAGAAGATCGAGTTCGAGTTACGAGCACTGCATCCCGAGAAGGAGTGGAGCGGCATCTCGATGCGCTACATCCAGTTCGGGCGTGACGTGTGCGACGCCCGCCGGCCGCTCTGCTGGCAGTGCCCCCTGGCGGACCGCTGCGCTTATCCAGACAAGACCCGCCGGCCGTGAGTGACGGCCGCCGGCTCGACCGCGAGATTGCGCGTCTGGCCATTCCCGCACTCGGCGCCCTCGCCGCGGATCCGCTGGTGTCATTGGTGGACACCGCGTGGGTCGGCCGACTCGGCGCCGATGCGCTGGCAACTCTGGGCATCGCCACCACCGTTCTCATCAGCTTCTTCTTCATCTTCAACTTCCTCGCGTATGGGGCCACGCCGCTGATCGGAGCCGCGCTGGGCCGCGACGAACCCGATGTCGCCGCGCGCGTTGGTGGTGCCGCCGCGGCCATGGCGTCTATCGCCGGGATCTCGTCACTGGTCGCCGCCCTTGTCTTTGCGCCGGTGCTCGTGCGAATCATGGGTGCCGACGCCAGCATTGCTGCCGACACGGTGACATACTTGCGGATCCGTTCCCTGGCTCTGCCTGCGGTGCTCCTCATCACCGTAGGACATGGCGTGTTTCGCGGGCATCAGGACACGAGGACGCCGTTCATCGTCACGGCCGGCTTCAACGCCATCAACCTCGTCCTGGACCCGCTGCTGATCTTCACCTTCGGGCTCGGCATCAACGGGGCGGCGATTGCGAGTGTGATTGCCCAGTGGGCCGGCGTGATCTGGTTCATCGTGATCGTGCGGCGTCCGGCAAACCGAGAGCGGTTGGTGATGCTCCACGGATTGACCTGGAGTGGGATGCGCCCGCTCATGGGAGCGAGCGCGGCCCTGGTGATTCGCACCGGCTCACTGCTTGCGGTGTTTGCCGTCGCCACGGCCGTTGCCAGCAGAATCAGCAACGTTGCCATCGGGGCCCACCAGGTGGCCTCACAGCTCTGGCTGTTCCTGGCTCTTGTCGTTGATGCTCTGGCAATAGCCGGTCAGTCGATGATCGGGCCCCGGATATCGAGCGGACGCTCCGACCGGGCGCGGCGGGTGGCCAATCGCCTGCTGCAACTCGGCCTCGCTGTGGGCATCGCCCTCGCCATCGTGATGGCTGCGATGTCCTCCGTGCTGCCGCATGTATTCACCGATGACGAGGCGGTGCTCCGTGCCGTCGACAGCGTGTTCTGGTTCGTCGTCGCGATGCAGCCCATCAACGCGCTGGTCTTCGTCTGGGATGGGATCGGGGTCGGCGCCAGCGCCTTCCGATTCCTGGCCGGATCGATGTTGGCGGCGGCGGTTGCCACGATCGCCTTACTCCTGGCGGTCCTGCCGACCGGTGGCGGCCTCGTGATGGTGTGGTGGGCGCTCACCCTGCTGATGATGCTTCGGCTGGGCGCTCTCACGTGGTGGCACTTCAAGGGTCCGCTCTCGGCCGCGGCGGTAGCGATGGCTCAGCCGACGAGTTCCTAATGGTCGGCCAATCAACCACGCCCGCAAATCGCCCGACGATACCGCCTAGCCGGCAGGTTGCTGGGGGGCGTCCTCGGCAACCACATTGGGCCGGGGCGTCCGCGACCGCACCAGGTCGATCCCCCGGGTCTCGGGGAGTCGGGTGACCAGCAACGCGGCGATTACCAGTCCGAGCGCCAGGATGCTGATCGTGCTCGACAGCCCGATGCTGTCGACCACGAGCGCTCCCAACGTGAAACCGGCGATGCTGCCCGCGATGGCCGCATTGGTTATCCAGCCGGCCGCCGTGGCCCGCACCCTGGTGGGGAAGAGCTCGGAACGGTGGGCCGCAAAGGCCGGCACGAGCATCGAGGCACCGAATGACGCAATGAGAATCGCCGGTGCGAGCAGCCAACCCGAGTCGAGCGTATAGAAAGCGACGCCGCCGACGGCCCCCAACAGCACGGCGATCACCGTCGTCTGGCGCCGCCCCATGCTGTCGGCCATGCGCCCTCCGAATAGAAGGCCGAAAGCGCCGAGCCCCGAGAAGACGATGAGAAGGAACCGTGCCGGGCCGGCATCCCATGCGAGGTCGTTGATCAACCGTTCGAAGACAAAATCGAAAGCGGGGGAGGAGAAGGCGGCGACAAAGAACGCAATGCCGGCCAACGGCCAGAAGTGTTTCGCCAGCCCGGCCGACAGTGCCCTCGGGAAGGTGACATGGGTGTCGAAATGCCGGAACGCTCGTGACTCTCTCAGGAACTGGTTCAGCAGCGGGAGCGCCAGCAGGCCCGCCGCCGAGATCCCGAAGAGGATCCGCCAAGAGGCTTCGCTCCGTTCCGCAATCGGTAGCAAGATCAGTCCCAGGCCGGCTCCCATCGAGCCCGCCAGTGCGTAGATCCCCATTCCGTAGGCGCGTATTCCCGGCGTCAACTCTTCGGCGAGGACGACAACGGCCAGAGCGGCGACCGCCACAACTCCGATTCGCGTGATCGACTGGGCGATGGCGAAGGCGGGCACCCCGGGCAGGACCGCGGTGGCCGCGTTGCCAACAATCAGCAGTGTATAGGCCGCGATGAATGGTTTCCGGCGCCCGTTGCGATCGGCGAAGATGGCGAAGGCGATTCCCGCAAGCGACACGGCACGGGTAATCGCGAACACCGTGAACATGTCCCCCTCGGTCAAGCCGAGCGACTCGCGGGCAAAAGGGAGGGTGTGAGAAATCGTCGTGCCGGCCAGTCCGGCGAAGAACGCGACGGTCGACATCAGAAACAGGGCACGTCTGTCGAGCGTCGAGAACGACGACTTCTCTTGGCTTTGGATCAGCACGCGTTGCTCATGGATGGTTTCACGGGTCAGGAGACTAACGGCTTCTGCCGGAGTGCATCGATCACGCTCGAACGCCGGCTTTGTCGGAATTCGAGCATTCTGGGCAATCGATGGAACAATGTGTCGAGGTGACGGGTTGTCGAACCGATGGGATGGCGACCGGCCGTCTCAGATTGTGCACAGGAGATCTCGATAGATGTCAGAGCTATTTGCCGCTGTTTTCTTCGGCCTGGTTTCCTTCATCAGCCCGTGCGTGCTTCCGCTTCTCCCGGGATACCTCTCGCTCGTATCCGGCTACTCCATCCAGGACCTGTCTGAAGGGAGGGTCGACAACCGCAAAGTTGTGTTGAAGACAGCGTTGTTTGTCGCGGGCTTCACGCTCGTGTTCATTGGCCTCGGCGCCGGTGCCACTTCGTTCGGGTCATTCCTTCGGTCGGAGCAGACGCTGTTCCGTGTCATTTCCGGCTGGGTGATAGTTGCGCTCGGAGTGTTTGTGGCGGTCACCGCAGTCTGGACACCTTCATTTCTCCTCCCGGCTATGAAGGATCGCCGCATCGAGGTGCGGCCATCGAAACTCGGCAACTTCGCCCCACCTGTGATGGGGGCGGCATTCGCCTTCGGATGGACCCCTTGCATCGGTCCCTTCCTCGGTTCGGCGCTCACCCTTGCCAGCAGCAGCGAAGGCGTCGGCGAGGGAATGCTGCGGCTCTTCTTCTACTCCTTGGGGCTGGGAATCCCCTTCCTTCTGACATCGCTCCTTCTGGCCAAAGCATTCTCGTTCTTCAACGTCCTCAAGCGGCACCTCACGGCTATCACTGTGGCGTCCGGCACCCTGTTGGCGCTGTTCGGTCTCCTGCTGGTCACAAACCAGCTGACCATGCTGTCAAGCTGGTTCACAGATATGTTGACCAGGATCGGCCTCGAGCGCCTCGCGGAGATTTGACCCGGCAGTGCCCGGGGCGGCCTAACCTCGCTCGATGAAGCCAAGCCTGAGCCGTGATGAGTTTGTCGCCCTCGCCTCGAGTTACTCGGTTGTGCCCCTGTCGGTCGAAATCCTCGGGGACCGGGAGACACCCGTTTCGGTCTACGAGAAACTCGTCGGTGGTGCCGACGGGTTTCTGCTCGAGTCGGTCGAAGGTGGGGAGCAGTGGGCTCGCTGGTCGTTCGTGGGCTGGGACAGTCGCCTGACGTTGCTGACACATGAAGGCAAGACGACGGTGACCGCGACCGCCGGCCCCGCGCCGGCCGTGCCGACAATCGAAGGCCTTGACCCCCTGGCAGCCCTCGAAACCTTCATCGATTGCCGGGGCCGTCGGCTTCCTCGGCTACGACATCGTGCGCTACGTCGAGGACCTCCCTGATCAGCCCCTCGACGATCGCGGCTTGCCCGAGATGGCCTGGCAGCTTTTTGGGATGCTCGCCGTTGTCGATCGTTTCAGGCAGACGATTCGCCTGGTGCGCAATGTGTTTATCGACGACGACCCAAGCTCCCAATACGACGCGGCGTTTACGGAATTGGGGGCGGTGGCGGGGCGCCTCGGTCGAAGTGCTCCCTATACAGTGCGGTCGCGACCCGACTTCACCGAGAGCCCGGAGCCGCGCGCCAACATGACCCGGACGGCCTTCGAGGCGGCTGTATCCCGTGCCATCGAGTACATCCAGGCCGGTGATGCCTTCCAGATCGTGCCATCGTTGCGGCTGGAGGTCGACTTCGCAGGGGATCCGTTCGAGGTCTATCGAGCGCTCCGTATGGTGAACCCGTCGCCGTTCCTCTTCTTCCTGCGCCACGAAGGCTTTGTGATTTGCGGAGCCTCTCCCGAGTTGATGACACGGGCGCGCGATGGCAAAGCGGACAGCCGCCCGATCGCGGGAACCCGGCCGCGGGGGACCACACCGGAGGAAGACGTCGCGTATGAGGAGGAGCTGCTGGCCGATCCCAAGGAACGAGCCGAGCACGTGATGTTGATCGACCTGGCGCGCAATGATCTGGGCCGGGTCTGCGAATTCGGGTCGGTGGAGGTGGAAGATCTGATGGTGGTCGAGCGCTATTCGCATGTCATGCACATCGTTTCGGGAGTGAGCGGCCGCCTGCGGCCCCGGGTCGGCCCCGTCGACCTGCTTCGGGCCACCTTCCCGCACGGCACCGTGTCGGGGGCGCCGAAAGTGCGGGCAATGGAAATCATCGACGAGCTCGAACCGACGGCGCGCGGCCCGTATGCTGGAGCCGTGGGTTACATCGATTTCTCGGGCAATGTGGATACCGCGATCGCGCTGCGAACGCTGGTGGCCGCGGACGGCAAGGCCTGGGTCCAGGCTGGAGCCGGCGTCGTGGCCGACAGTGACCCCGCATTGGAGTATCAGGAGTGCCTCAACAAGGCCGCCGCGGTGCTCGCGGCAATCGGGGGTGCGGCCAATGTCTGACGGGGCAGTGACGGCGGCAGCCGCCGCCCAGCGGAGTGCGGACGACATCGACGCCCTGACGACGCGGGCAGGTGTCGTGCGCGCCGCCCACAGTCTCGTTTGGGTGAAGGGCCCCGACGCCACCACGTTCCTCGATGGGCTCATCAGCCAATCGGTCGCCGGCACAGAACCCGGAGAGGTACGCCGCTCGCTGCTGCTTTCTCCCCAGGGCAAGATGCGCGCCTTGTTGTGGGTCCTCGGCGGTGAATCCGATCAGGTCGGCCTGGTCACCCAAAAGGCAACGGAATCGACCGTGGTTGAGGACCTGACCCGATTCAGGTTTCGCGTCGATGCTGCCATCGAAATCGACGAGCGACCCGTGGTGACCGTGGCCGGTCCCGGCGCTGCTGACGCGCTACTGGCCGGGGACATCCCGCGTCCAGGCGCCGGTTGGCTGCCTACGGCCTCCGGGCTGGCGGCGACGATTCCATTCCCGAACGCCGCCCCGGCCCGATATGTGCTGGTGGGCGACGCCGCGGCGGCGATATCGTCAAGCGCTCCCGCGGTCGGTGCTTCCGCCTACGAGTCGCTGCGAATCGCCGCCGGCGAACCGGTGGGGAATGTTGACTTCGACGACACCACGATTTCACATGAGCTCGGACCGGTCGACGAAGCGGTCGACTTCAACAAGGGCTGCTACTTGGGCCAGGAGCTCGTTGCTCGAATCGACAGTCGGGGTCGAGTCACCCGGACACTGCGCGCCATCGTTGTTCCCGGGTCGGTGCCTCTAGCCGGAGCCACGCTGACAACACCCGACCGGGAAGTCGGAGTTGTGTCCTCGGCGGCGCCTTCTTTGGCGGGCGATGCGACGATCGGATTGGCTCTCGTCCACCACGAGGTTGCGGATGGTGCTGCCGTGACGGCCACCATCGAGGCGACGGCACTGGCCGCAGAAGTGCGTTCACTCCCGCTGCACCCCTTCTGACGCCGGTTCGGCGACCGCCGGATACGCGCCTGCCAATAGAGTGAAGCCCGGTTGGATTCTCGGACAATCCCCTTACAGTGCTCATACATCTCCGTCCGATACTGGGAGGGGACAATCGAGCCGGAGCCCAATTGATGTCCAGCGGGACCATCCTCCTCATCGAGGACGAAACCGAGATCGCCGAGCTACTGAGCCTCTACTTCGAGAAGGAGGGGTTCCGGCTGATCCACGCCGTCGACGGTGAGGCCGGGCTGCGGCGCCTCGAGGAGCGATCGCCCCGCGTTGTGCTCCTCGACATCGGCCTGCCCGGAATTGATGGCATGGAGGTGTGCCGTCGGATCCGGTCGGCTTCGGACGTTCCCGTCATCATGCTCACGGCCCGTGACAGTGAGATCGACAAGGTCGTTGGCCTCGAGATCGGCGCCGACGACTATGTCACGAAGCCGTTCAGTCCCCGCGAGTTGGTCGCGCGAGTCAAGGCGGTGCTCCGACGCTCCGAAGAACGTCCAACCAAGCCGCAAGTCCTCGAGGTCGGTGGATTCTCTGTCGACAGCGGCCGTCGTGAAGTGACAACGCCCGCCAAGACGGTCGTACGCCCCACGGCCCGCGAGTTCGACCTCCTCTGGTACCTGGTGGAGCATGCGGGTCTCGTCCTCTCGCGGAGCCAGCTATTGGAGGCCGTGTGGGGATACGACTACTTCGGGGAGACTCGAACGGTTGACGTTCATGTCCGCCAGCTCCGCAAGAAGCTTCCCGACATACCGCTCGAAACCGTGTGGGGAGTCGGCTACCGGATCGGCGGCTGACCGAGATGCGTCGCCGAATCTTCTGGGGAGTCCTCCTGGCGGCAATCGTGGCGTTGCTCATCGGGCTCACGGCGGGGGCGGTTATTCGCCAACAGCAGATCTCCGCGAACCGCACCGAGCTGAACCGGCAGGCGGAGGTGACGGCGAACCTGATCGGTGCTGAGCTGGGCCCTTCGCTGCGCGCCGATGATCGCGGCGAGGTCCGCCAGATACTCAGGCAGCTTCGCCTTATCGGTGGCTACGACTATCTGGAGGCGGCCATCATCACCGAGGACGGGGTCACTCCGATCGTCAGAGACCCGATCCTTTTGCCGCAGTTCCGAGCCGGCTCGATCGATGTCCGCGCGGTGCGCCGGCTCGACATCGAGGGAACGCCGGTGTTCGCTACAACGCGCGGAGTCGACGTCGGCCGAATCCGGCTCCTGATCGCGATCGGCCGGGAGGAGCCCCTGCTATCGAGCGGCGCCTTCACCCGACCTCTCGCGGTGGGATTGATCGTCGGGGTATTGCTGGCCCTGGCGGTGTCCTGGCTGGTGTCGCGACGCCTGAGCAAACGGTTGGCGGGCCTCGAAGAGGCGGCGGTCATCCTGGCCGATGGTGACTTCGGGGCCCGCGCTCCGGTAGAGGGGACGGACGGGGTCGCCGAGTTGAGCTCGACTTTCAACTACATGGCGGCGAACTTGCAGCAGTCTCAGCGCCGGGAACGTGACTTCCTGATGAGCGTCGGCCACGACTTGAGAACACCGCTCACCACCATCAGGGGATACGCCGAGGCACTGGACGCCGGCGTGATCGAGGAGGAGGACTTCCCCCGGGTTGCCGAGGTCCTCCATCGCCAGACCGATCGGCTCAGCCGGCTCGTGGAGGACCTGATGCTGTTGGCGCGTCTCGAGGCGCGCGAGTTCAATCTGCGCAGTGAACCTGTCGATCTGGCGGCGCACGTCGAGGAGCTTGCCGCAGAGCATCGGGTGCGAGCCGAGAAACTCGGAGTCCGTTTCGAAGCGCAGATAGGTGACGTCGGTTCGGTCGACATCGATCCCGACCGCATCGCCCAGGTGTTGGGCAACCTGGTCGACAACGCCCTGCGCTACACCCCGGAAAGGGGGTCCGTCGTCCTGACGATGACCGGCATCGGCACCGAGGTGATCTTCGAGGTCGCCGACTCGGGCCCGGGCATCGATGAACAGGACATCCCTCGCGTCTTTGAGCGCCTCTACGTGGCGCAACGGTATCGCCCGGTACGGCCCGAGGGCAGCGGCCTGGGACTACCGATAGTCAAGGAACTGGTGGAGGCCATGCACGGCAGCGTGGCGGTCACCAGCAAGGTCGGACATGGCACAACGGTGCGGGTGACGCTTCCGCTCTCTGTTGGCGTGTAGTCCGGCCGCATCTACCCTTGCGCCGATGAGATCTGTCTTCCCTTTCAAGAGATTTGTTGTTTTCGCGGCTCTGATCATGTTGGTCGGGGCGCTGGTGGCGGGGTGCGCGGGTTCCACCGAAGGCCTTCTAGGACAGGAGCTCTACAACAAGAGTTGTGAGGCGTGTCATGGCGAGGACGGGTTGCGCGGGACGCAGATCGGCGCCGGTTCGGCGGCCGCCGAGCTGACCGACCGGCAGATCCGCGGCGCAATCTCCGTCGGCCCCGGGAGCATGCCGGGCTTCCCCCGACTGACCTCGGAGCAACTCGACAGCCTTGTCGAATACGTCCGTGAATTGCAGGCCGGCAGCGACGGTGGCTGACGCCTGCGAAGACCGATTACGATTCAGGTCGCATGCTCGAAGAGATTCTCCAAACGGCTCAGACGCGTGCGGACGCGCTGCAGCCGCACCTGATCGACCTGCGCGTCGCGGCCACTTCAGTTCCACTGGGGCCTGATTTCGGGGCCGCCCTGGCCCAGCCGGGATTGCAGGTGATAGCAGAGATCAAGCGTAAGTCGCCTTCTGCAGGAGCGATTGGCCCGGGGCTCGACCCCGCAGAGCTGGCCCGGAGCTACGAAGCCGGCGGAGCCGCGGCAATCTCTGTCGTCACAGAGCCGGACTTTTTCGGAGGCTCTCTCGAGGATCTCATAGCCGTGTGCAACGCCGTTGACCTGCCGGTGTTGCGCAAGGACTTCATACTCGACGAAACCCAGATGTACGAGGCCAAAGCGGCCGGGGCCGATGCCGTCTTGCTGATAGTGGCCGCCCTCGACGAGGACTCGCTGCTCGGGTTGCTCACTGTTGCCGCCGAGCTGGAGATCGAAGCGCTTGTGGAGGCGCACGACGAGGCTGAGCTGGAGCTGGCGAATCGCAGCGGCGCCACGATCATCGGCGTGAACAACAGGGACCTTCGCACCTTCGAGACGGACCTCGCCACTGCCGAGACGCTGGCACCCTCGATTGCTGCTCCCACGACTGTGGCGGAATCTGGCGTTTCGTCGGCCGCCGCGGCCGCCCGGATGGCCGCGGCCGGATTCGACGCGATTCTGGTAGGCGAGGCTCTGGTACGTAGTCCGGATCCGGCGGCTCTAGTTGCCGAGCTGCGTGCCGCCGGTCAATAGCGGTGACGCGTATGTGGGTGAAGATCTGCGGCCTGACGCGGCGCGCCGATGTCGAAGCGGTAATCAGGTCCGGTGCCGATGCGGCCGGGCTTGTGCTCGTCGCCCGCTCTCCCCGCCGGATCGATCCGGTTCGGGTCGCCGAGCTGGCGGCTATTGCCAGAGGTCGGGTTGAGGTCGTCGTGCTCGTTGAGGGCAGCCCCGAGAGCGCAGTGGATCTCGCCACGCGAGTCGGGGCCGACACCGTGCAACCTTACGGCACGGAGGCGACCGCAATCGCAGAGGCTGCGATGGCAGCAGGCTTGGGCTCCCTGGTGCCGGTGCCCGTGACCGCGGACGTCTCCATCGATGTATCCACCGTGCCTACCGGGGCTCGTCCGCTGCTCGATACGGCGACGGCTTTGGGCAGCGGAGGGAGCGGCCGTTCATTCGACTGGAGCATGGCCAGGGGAGTCGAAGGAGCGGTTCTGGCCGGCGGCCTCAATCCGGGCAACGTGGCGCAAGCGATCAGCGTCGCCCGCCCTTGGGGAGTCGACGCCTCGAGCGGTCTCGAGGCGGCCGCCGGTATCAAGGACCACGGTAAGGTGGCGGCCTTCATCGAGGCCGCCAGATCGGCGGAGGAGTAGCCGTGCCCATCGAATTCCCCCCCAACGCTCGCGGGCGCTTCGGCGACTATGGCGGGCGTTTCGCTCCGGAAACCCTGATGCCGGCACTCTTTGAGCTCGAGCAAGCGTTCTACGAGGCCGTTGCCGATCCTGAGTTCACCGGGCAACTGAATCAGCTCCTGGCAGATTATGTTGGGCGCCCGACACCCGTGTTTCGGGCCAATCGCCTATCCGAGCAGCTGGGCATCGACCTCTGGTTCAAGCGAGAAGACCTGGCCCACACGGGTGCCCACAAAGTCAACAACACCATTGGCCAGGCGCTCCTCGCCGCCCGGATGGGTAAACCGCGCGTTATCGCTGAAACCGGGGCCGGCCAACACGGTGTCGCCACCGCGACGGCCTGCGCGCTGCTCGGCCTCGAGTGTGTCGTATACATGGGCGCCAAAGACGTCGAGCGGCAGAGGCTGAACGTCTATCGAATGCAGCTGATGGGCGCCGAGGTCATCAGCGTCGAGAAGGGCGCCGCCACCCTCAAGGATGCTGTCTCCGAGGCGATGCGTGATTGGGTCGGCTCGGTCGAGAACACCCACTACGTGATCGGCTCGGTCGTTGGGCCGCATCCTTTCCCGCTCATCGTGAGAGAGTTCCAGAAGGTGATTGGTGAGGAACTGCAGACCCAGTTGGACGGTTCTCCCGGGCGGCCGCGGCCCGACGTCATCGTCGCCTGCGTCGGTGGCGGCTCGAACGCCATGGGGATCTTCCACCCCTACCGGGACGCCGGCATCGACCTGGTCGGGGTCGAGGCCGCGGGATTCGGTATCGAAACCGGCTCTCATGGCGCCTCTCTGGTCGCCGGCTCACCAGGAGTGATTCACGGATCGCGCACCTACCTGCTTCAGGATGAGCAGGGGCAGATAATCGAGGCGCACTCGATCAGCGCCGGGCTGGACTACCCGGGTGTCGGACCGGAGCATTCTCTGTATCGGGATACCGGTATTGCCCGGTACGTCGCAGTGACCGACGACGATGCACTCGGCGCACTACGAATCATGAGCGAGACCGAAGGCATCATTCCGGCGCTCGAATCGGCCCACGGGCTTGCCTGGATTATGGCGGCGGCGCCGGAACTCGAGGGGAAGACAGTCGTGCTCAACCTCTCGGGTCGCGGCGACAAAGATGTCGAGCAGATCGAGAAATTCGATGGCTGAGCGGATGCGAAGCATGTTCGCCGCGGCGCGGGATGAGAACCGGGCCGCTTTGCTGCCGTTCATGACATCAGGGTTGCCGGACCCGGCATCGGCTCTGGATATGTTCACGGCCATGGCTGAGTCGGGTGCCGATGGGTTCGAGGTGGGTATTCCGTACTCGGACCCCCTCATGGACGGTCCCACCATCCACGAGGCGGGGCTCCGCGCCCTCGCCCGGGGAGCCACGACATACTCGAGTCTCCAGCTCGTCGAGCAGGTGGTGGCCGCCACTGGCAAGCCGGCCGTCGTCATGACATACGTCAACCCTGTGCTCGCAGTTGGACCAGCACGGTTTGCCGAGCATGTGGCCGCCGCGGGCGGATCCGGCCTGATCGTGGCCGATCTGCCGGCAGATGAGTCCGACGAGATCGCCGAGGCCTGCCGGGCAGCCGGCATCGGGTTGGTTCTCTTTGTTGCCCCCACCACTGACGATGCCCGTCTGGCCGATGTCGTTGCCCGGGACCCGCTATTCGTCTACGGAGTTGCCGAGCTGGGTGTGACGGGTCGGCGAGACCAGGCGTCGAGCCGCGCTGCGGGCCTGGCGGAACGGATTCATGCTGCTACCGCCGGCCCACTCGTGCTGGGCGTCGGGATCTCGACACCTGAAGCGGCGCACGAAGCCGCTCTTGTCAGTGACGGCGTCATCGTCGGGTCGGCGCTGGTGCGCCGCGTTCTCGACGCCTCGGGCCCGGACGCCGCGGCACACGAACTCGCGACGGCTGTTGCCGATCTCGCGGTCGCGGTGCGCCGCTGAGCGACCGACCCGCAACGGGCTAGTCCATCCGGAATGTAGGCAAATCCTTCTGTTCACCGTGGCCGCGCCACCGCACACTTGATCATGGAGCCAGGTCACCCCTTCGACTCGGTATCCAGATCAGCGGGGGCTCGTTGAACCGACCGGTACGAACGCACCACACCCAAGGCCAACGAGTCCCCGCTACAAAAGGTCTTCGCGGATTCGACCGCAACTGTCGCTTGAATCCGCTTTGTACTTCACACCTGGTAGTTAGTACTTTGTATGCGCACTTCGTACTGAGTACTGAATACTGAGTACTGAATACTGAGTACTGAATACTGAGTACTGAATACTGAGTACTGAATACTGAGTACTGACTACTGACAAACAAGCCGGGATGGCGAAATTGGTAGACGCGACGGACTCAAAATCCGTTGGACGCAAGTCCGTGGGGGTTCGAGTCCCCCTCCCGGTACCTTGAATGAAGAGAACGGAACGTACCCTATTTCGCCTCGGGGATGAGATCGCGGCGCTGGATCAGGCGATTCACCTGGCACGCGAGGAACTCATCTTCCATGACCATCTGAACGACGACGCGCAACGCGACGCCGCAGTGAGTGAATCCTCCATCGATCGATCCGAAGCTCGGGAAACCGCGGGGGACGTAGTGCGCATGCAGGCGCACATTGCGGGCTTGGAGAAGCGACGGGCCAAGCTCGACCACAAGCGGAATCGGCTTCTCGACAGGCTCGCCGACTAGCGGTTGAGAGGTGACTAGTCGACCGGCTCACAGGTTTGCCATTAGAGAAATGGTATGGCCTGAGCCATACCAATTTGGGTCATCGTCTCCTACACTCTCGGTAGCAAAGCAAGTACTGAGAGCGTCAAAGATCCATTCGATCGGACGGTCTCGAGACAGGGAAACGAGAGGATTACCGTGGCGGACCGAGGACACCCACGAAGGGCTACAAGGAGCCGCGCCGTCAGCCTATGGCGAGCGATTCGTGATGGTGACCGGGGGGCGGCTCTGGTCGAATTCGCCATGGTGGCGACTCTGCTCTTTGCCTTGCTTTTTGGGATTCTCGAATTCGGATTGATGTTCCGGGATCGGCTGACGGTCGCCAACGCCACTCAGAGTGCGGCGCGGGTGGGGGCATCGATGGGGTCATCGCCTGACGCAGACATCACGATTCTGCGGTCACTGGAGCAGTCGCTATCCACACTCCCGAACTCGGGTCTGGGGATCGTTCGCTATGTCGACATCTTCGAGGCCCGTTCTGATGGGACTCCGGCCGGCCCGTGTCCGGGCCCTCGTTGCTCCCGTTACGTGTACGTTCCCGGATTCTCGCCGACGTGTGATTGGTCGCCGTGTCCCGAAGACCCGGCGGTTGTGCGGTGGACGGGTCGAGATGATGCGTTGCCTGATCTCGATGTGTTGGGTCTCCGGCTGGGATATGCGCATGATTGGGTGAGTGGATTCCTGCCGATGAGTGACGTGACCTGTGCGTCGCCCGGGGTCAATTGCTGGATTGAGTCTGCGCTGATGCGTATTGAGCCTCAGGTGTTTGCGCCGTGATCCGTCGTCGTTTCCGAGCCGTTGCCGGAGTGGGTGAGCCCGGGTCTGAGGATGCCAACAACGAGCGGGGCGCCACCATTGTGTTGGTTTCACTGTTGCTGGTCGTCATGATGGGCATGGCCGCATTCGCCATCGATCTTGGCTTCCTGTACTGGCAAGCGACCGAAGCCCAGAAAGCAGCAGAAGCCTCCGCCCTGGCAGGCGTAATCCACATGCCCTATCCGGCATCGACTCCATTCAACTCTTCGGAGGCCCACGACGTGGCAATCGACGTCGCCGATCGCAACGGCTACAGCACCGGTGCCACGGAGTCGGTCACCCCGAACGAAGTGCCCGGCCACCCGACCCAATTGAATGTCGGGGTCACAAGGGAGGTTCCGACGTTCTTCATGAAGGTCTTCGGCGTCAACTCTGTGACGGTCGCAAGAGATGCCACGGCTGAGTACATCAGGCCGCTCCCGCTCGGGAGCCCCGACAATCAATTCGGCAACGACCCCGGCTGCGCCCCGAACATTGGAACGGAAACGGATTGCTCGAACTTCTGGGGCAACATCCACGGCAAATACACAGACAATGGAATGGGTGATGCCTATTCGTCCTACTGCGCCGACGGAAATGGGTCGGGCTGTAATCAGAATCCATTGTGGAGAGAGGACGGCTACGTGTTTGCAGTCGACGTCCCCACCGACACCAACTTGACGATCGACTTGCTCGACCCGGCGTTTGTCCAGGGAGGCGGCAACAACACGAATGCCGGCGACAACCCGATCGCCGGGGCAGGTCCAACCACGAGGTTCACCCTTTACGAGAGGGTGGATACGCTATCCCAGTCGTTTACCGGAACGCCGCTTTGTGTTCGCGACTATGCACCGGACCCGGCTGGCACTCCGTTCGCGTGGCAGAACTTCTGCTCACGGTCGGTCGACGCCGGTACCTATCCGATTCGTGTCGAGATCATCGGCGAGGGTTACGGGCTCAATCGCTGGTCGATGCGGGCCACTGCTTCCACGGGACCGCAGCCGGCTCTGTTTGCCGTCGGGGACATGTCGATCTACGCAAACGTCAATTCCGGGCTGACCGACTTCTACCTCGCGGAAGTGCTGCCGATCAACGCCGGGAAGACTATGGAGATCGACTTGTTCGACCCGGGTGAAGCGAATGGCAACAACGAGATTCGCATCGTTGGTCCCGATGGGACATCGCCACCGTGCCACCTGCAGATTCCGAGCGACGGCGTTGACCAGAACCTCGGCCAGTGCATAATCGACACGACACGGCCCGCCCACAATTACCACGACGACTGGCTGTATGTCTCGATTGACCTCCCCGACACGTACACGTGCACCGACTGCTGGTGGCACGTGGTATATGACTATCCCGGTGGGGCCACCGATACCACGACGTGGACTGCCCGTATGCGAGGCAACCCCGTGAAGCTGCTTCCATAAGGGACCTGTTCGAGACCATAGAGTCGCCGAAGCCGGCCACGGCGCGTCGCGCGGCAGTAGATACGTAACTACTGTGGCTCTATGCCGAAACTTGCGCTTCTCGACGGCCACAGCCTCGCCTACAGAGCCTTCTATGCCCTTCCCTCGGACTTGGCGACGCCCGCCGGGCAGGTGACCAATGCCGTGTTCGGCTTCACATCGATGTTGATCAAGCTACTCGGGGACGAACGCCCTGATGCGGTGGCCGTGGCGTGGGATCTGCGCGGCCCGACCTTCCGCAGCGAGAGGTACGCTGCGTACAAGGCGCAGCGTGAGTCGCCGCCCGACCTGTTTGCCAGCCAGCTGCCGCTGATTCGCGAGGTGCTCGAGGTTATGCAGATCTCCCAGTTGTCTGCACCGGGATTCGAGGCGGACGACATCATCGCGACGCTTGCGGTGCAAGGCCGCAAAGAGGGTTGGGAGATCATCGTTGTCACCGGCGACCGGGACGCCTTCCAGCTCTCCGGCCCATCAACCACGGTGCTCTATACGCGGCGGGGAATCTCCGATGTCGTCGAAGCAACTCCGGGGTGGATCGAAGACCGCTACGGCGTGTCCCCGGAGAAATACGTCGAGTATGCCGCGTTGCGCGGGGACACTTCGGACAACCTGCCGGGCGTGCCCGGCGTGGGGGAGAAGACGGCTTCGAAGCTGCTCCGCGAGTACGGCTCGCTCGAGGGGATCTTCGCCCACCTGGACGAACAGAGCCCGAAACTGAAGGAGAACCTGGCCGCCAGCGAAGAGCAGGTGATGCTCAATCGAGACCTGATGCGCCTCGTAACCGATGTCTCGTTCCCAGACGTCTCCGGCGGCACAGTGGCGCTCGACGGTTTTTCGCTGCGAGAGTGGCAGTTCGAAGACATCCGTCCCGTCTTTGACGGTCTCGCCTTCCGCTCGCTCTGGGAACGATTGCTGGAACTGGAGGGCGATGTCGATCAGGTGGTTGCCGGACACACGCTCGATGTGGAGGTGCTCTCGGGATCACCTGAGGCCGTCGCGACCGAACTCGGGGATGCGCCGCGTGCGGTCGACCCGGTGTGGGAAAGCGGTGAGCTGATCGGAGTCACGTTTGCTCTCGACGACACGAGAGCCCGATTCATCAGGTTGCTGGATGTCGGGTCCCTGCTCGGAGAGGTCGACTCGATGATCGGGCACGATACAAAGGCATTGTTGCGCGAAATGGCAACGGCCGATATGGCGGTTCCCCAGGTTGCATTCGACACGGCCCTGGCGGCGTACCTGATAAATCCGGCGCAGCGCACCCCCACGCTCGAGGAACTGGCGTACCGCGAGCTCGGTGTCTCGCTCGAGCCCCCCGACGGTGACGGCGAGGAGGCGGCTCCTCAGCGTGCCTTCGACTTCGAGGGCGCGGTCGACGGACCCGATCTCGAGGCATCCGGGCGGCGGGCGGTGACCGTGGCCCGGTTGGTCGAGCCCCTGCAACAGCAGCTCGAGGCCCGCGGGAGCCTGGACTTGATGGCGTTGATCGAGCTTCCAATGGTTCCGCTGCTGGCGTCGATGGAGGCGACCGGAATTGGCGTCGATCGCGAGTTCCTCGAAGAGTTCGGTGCCAACCTGCGCCGCCGGCTCGGAGTGCTCGAAGAGGAAATCCATGAAGCGGCGGGTGGCGTGTTCAATATCAACTCGACGTTGCAGTTGCGTGAGGTGCTCTTCGAGCGTCTGGATCTGCCCGTGCTCAAGAAAACTCCCAAGGGAGTCCCGTCAACCGATGCCTCCGTTCTTCAGAAGCTGCGAACCGAACACGCCGTGGTCGACAAACTTCTCGAGTATCGCGAACTCGAGAAGCTGCGCTCGACGTACGTGGACGCGATGCTGCCGCTGATCGAGGACGACGGTCGGGTGCGTGGGAAGTTCAACCAGATGGCGGCCGCGACCGGACGGTTATCGCAGGAGCAACCGAATCTGCAGAACATCCCGATCCGCTCTGAGGAAGGCCGCGCCATCCGCCAGGCGTTTGTTGCTCCACCCGGAAGCGTCTTTCTCGTAGCGGACTACAGCCAGATAGAGCTCCGGATCCTGGCTCACCTCTCTGAGGACGTCGGTCTGGTGGAGGCTTTCACCAACGACATGGATATCCACACCGCGACTGCCGCCCGCATCAACGGGATCGGGCCCGACGACGTGACCGTCGAGCAGCGGCGCCGGGCGAAAATGGTCAACTTCGGCCTTCTCTATGGGATGGAGGCCTACGGTCTGGCGCAACGGCTCGAGATCAGTCGCGATGAAGCGGCCGAACAGATCGAGGCGTACTTCTCCCAGTTCCCTCAGGTACGCGACTTCATGAAGGGGATCGTGGCGGAAGCCCGGTCGACTGGCTACACAACAACGCTTCTTGGCCGGCGCCGCTACCTGCCGGAGCTGGCCAGCTCGAATTACCGTGATAGGCAGATGGGCGAGCGGATGGCGCTCAATGCCCCTATCCAGGGTGCCGCGGCCGACATCATCAAGAAGGCCATGGTCGAGCTGGATCAGGCGCTCCGCAGTCGTGGCCTCACCGCCGAGATGCTTTTGCAGATCCATGATGAGTTGGTGCTCGAAGTGCCTGTCGACGAATTCGACGAAGTCAGCGCGCTCATCAGGCAGGTGATGGAGAATGTGATCGAGCTCCGGGTCCCGCTCCGGGTGGACATCGGGAGCGGCGGGACGCTCGCCGACACCAAGTGACAGACCGATTGTGCCGGTCTCCATTGACCTGACACCCGGGGGCCACGGTGCGGGCGCGTTATGCGGGGCGGGCGGCGCCTGTTATTCTGATGTGGCTCCCAACGCCGTTTGTCGCGCGCTTGGAAGCAGATCAAATCACCGAGGAGACACTTTCCCCTATGACCCTGAACGACAATGAGCAGCCCGCGGAGGTAACTGCTCAAACACCCGAAGCTGTGGAAGAAGCCACAGCCGAGGTGATCGAGGCCGCAGCCGGCGCCGCCGGTGCTGCGGAAGCCGCCTCCACCACCACCGGAGAAGCTATCGGTACACCCGAGGTGCCGGCAGCGGCACCGGTTGCCACCCCGGAAACGCTCGCTGCTGAAGCGGTTCCTGCTGTCGCGCCCGAAGTGGCGGATCCGGCAGCAGAAGAGACTGCTGATGTCGCCGCAGCCGGGGCCGCTACCGAACCGGCAGGTTCCGACGCGCCCCCGACCCCCGAGGACGACGGAGCAACTTCCACCGCCGCGACTGAGTCCGCCGCGACCGAATCGCCGGTCGTCGATCCGCCCCCGGCACCCGCCCCGGCCGTCATTTCGGGCGATCGCCCGGCAATCACTGCGCCCACCGACCTGGGAGACGTTCCGGACGACATGTCCGCGGATGACTTTGCCGCCGTAGTGGAACGGACCGTGTTCGAGTTCAAAGAGGGCGACATCGTCGCCGGTCACGTGGTTCGTGTGGACCCCGACGAGGTGCTCGTGGACATCGGCTACAAGTCGGAAGGCGTGATTCCGGCCCAGGAGCTTTCCATTCGCAACAACGCCAATCCGGCGGAGGTCGTCACCGTGGGCGAGCCCATCGAGGCGCTCGTCATGCAGATGGAGGATGACAACGGACGGTTGGTGCTTTCTAAGAAGAGGGCGCAATACGAGCGGGCCTGGGGCCGAATTGAACGTGTGATGAATGAGGGTGGCACGGTTTCGGGTCCCGTCATCGAGGTCGTGAAGGGCGGTCTGATAGTCGACATCGGGCTGCGCGGCTTCCTACCGGCCTCGCTGGTCGATCTGCGCCGGGTTCGTGACCTCAACCCCTTTGTTGGTGAGGCTATCGAGGCCAAGGTCATCGAGCTCGACAAGAACCGCAACAATGTTGTTCTGTCGCGGCGAGCGTTCCTTGAAGAGGCCCAGGCCGAGCAACGGCAGGAGTTCCTCTCCGACTTGCAGCCCGGCGACGTCCGCGAAGGTGTTGTCTCTTCGGTGGTCAATTTCGGCGCCTTCGTCGATCTTGGAGGTATGGACGGTCTGGTCCATGTCTCCGAGTTGTCGTGGCAACACGTGAGCCACCCGGGAGAAGTCGTCTCGGTCGGCGACAAGGTCAATATCCGGGTGCTCGAAGTCGATCGCGATCGGGAGCGGATCTCGCTTTCGATTCGCCAGACGCGTGAAGATCCGTGGGACGAATTCGCCCGCGACATCGATTCGGGTGGGATTATCGACGGCGTCGTCACCAAGACCGTGCCCTTCGGGGCCTTCGTCTCGGTTGGCGAGGGAGTCGAGGGACTAGTCCACGTCTCCGAAATCGCCATGCATCACGTCGAAAGCCCTGAATTGGAACTTTCGATCGGCCAGCAAGTCCGGGTAAAGGTCACTGAGATCGATGCCGACAGACGTCGAGTGAGCCTGTCAATCAAACAGGCACTTCCCGAGTGGGAGGAACGCTCGACATGGAGCGACAAGCCAGCCAAAGAGAGTCGTCCAAAGCGGCGGGAGTTCACGCGTGAAGAAGACGCCACTCCAGAACCGTCGTTCAATGCCGATTCATCCTTGGAGGCCATTCTCCAGGAACTCAAGGAACGCGGTATCGGTCGAGGTTGACCGGGCCCACTTCCCTGACAACTCGGGGGCGGCTGCCAGGCTAAACCATCGCCTTTGGGCCCCTACGGCCCGCATGTCGTGTGGTGCGCGTGTAACTGTTACCGGAAGGGCCAACTGAGAAAATGGGCAAGCGATCGATTGTACTTTTTGTCGCCTTGGGACTCGCCGCTGTGTCGGCGTTTGCCGTATGGCAATATCTGGCCGGCGTCGCGGATGACGCCAGGAAAGACATCCAGGAGGTCGAGGTCTATAGGGCAACCGAGTTCATCGACGTCGGGACCGATGGCGAGCTGGCTCGGCCGTTGATCGAGTCGAAGACTGCGCTCCTGGAGGCCGTGGTGTTTGAGGGATCGCGGATCCTGTGTGCCGGTGCCGTCGTACGCGACAGCAGCACCGACCAGACGGTGTGTGACAACAACCCGAGCGATCTCGAAACACTCCTCGACTCGAAGGTCGCTGCCGGGCCGATCTCGGCCGGGCAGTTGATCACCTCCGACATGTTCGTCTCTGCTGCCGAGCTCAACACCGTGAGTCTGTCCGAGGCGATTCCCGAGAACAAGGTGGCAATCTCGATCCGTCCCGACGATGACGGTGTCAGCGGTGGCTACATCCGCCCCGGCGATCGAGTCAACATCCTTGCATCGGCGGACGTGCAAATGGACCAGTTCCTCAACGTCATCAAGGATCCAGAACTACGTACCCTGATTCTGGGACCGGGCGACGACGGAGCAACGACGCCGACCACGACCGTCGTGCCGGGCTTTGGTCCCGCGCCTGATGAGGATGACCCGCTTACCGCCCTCGCAGAGACTTTCCCGACGACCATCAAATTCACTCAGACGGTTCTTCAGGATATCGAAGTCCTCGCCGTCGGTCCTGATAACCAGCTTCAGGGCCTCGGCACCGGATTGACCCCCCAGACCGGCTCGATCATCGTGCTGAATGTAACCCCCGAACAGGCTGAGAAGATCGAGTTCGCCCGTAACAACACCACTGTGGCGATGTCTCTCTTGCCCAAGGACAGCCCGTACACTCCGTTCGAGGCGCGCGGCGTGGTTGTGGACGACTTGTTCAACCTGCTCGATAGGATCCAAGAACAGCTCGAACAGTTTGGAGAGGCTCTAGGTGGCTGACGGAACGTACTCGATACTCCTGGTCGATACAGACGACGACTTCGTTGATGACGCCAAGGCGCTTCTCGAAGGCAACAAGGTCTATTCGGCTCGGAACGTAACCGACGCGCAGCGCCGGCTCGTGGAGGAAGGGATCGACGTCGCCATCGTCGGCCCGGCTTTTGCCCACGAGGCCGGTGTTGCCGAGATGGCCTTGATGTTCGACGTTCGCCCCAGCCTCCCGGTTGTGCTGGTGACGGATGCGTTGAACACCGACGTGCTCAAGGCGGCTCTGCGCAGCGGGTTCAAGGATGTCATCGAGGCACCCCTGACCTTGCGCAAGGTCGAAGAGGCCTTCGGTTTGCTCGATCAGCTCGCTCGCCGCGAGGACTCCATCGTCCAGCGGAAGAACAAGATCGGCAAGGTTGTCACGATCATGTCGCCCAAGGGCGGCGCCGGCAAGACGATGACGACTGTGAACGTCGCCCTGTCGCTCGCGCAGTGGGGAGATCCGTCGCGAGTCACGATCATCGACGCCGACCTCCAGTTCGGGGACGTGTGCATCTCGCTCCAGGTCGATCCGAAACACACGATCGTTGATGCTGCCCGGGATATCGACAAGCTGGACGAGCCGCTGCTCGAGAGCTTGCTGGCCCGGCACACGTCGGGCATGCGGGTGCTTTCTGCCCCCCTCGAGCCGAGCCTCGCCGATGAGGTTTCGACCCAGGTCGTCGTCAAGACGATCGGGATGTTGAAGCGGATGTTCGACTACATCGTGATCGACACCGCACCGTTCCTCGACGAACCTGTGCTTTCGATTCTGGAGCGCAGTGACGTCGTGCTCCTGGTGGTCGATATGGACCTGCCGAGCGTCAAGAACGCCAAACTGGCCCTCGATACGTTGCGGCTGATCAAGTTCCCGTTCGAGAAGATCAAGCTCGTGCTGAACCGTGTCAACTCGAAGGCTCGCCTCGACATCGATGAGCTCGAGCGCAGCCTGGGTCTCGACGTTCAGGCCGCAATCTCATCCGACAAGCTGGTACCGCGAGCCGTCAACGAAGGTGATCCGGTTGTATCGCTGTATCCCCGGTCGCGGGTAGCGCGCGACCTGCGAAGCGTCGCCCGTCTCGTCGTTGATGGAGAAATCGAAGAACCAACTACTGAAGAGGACGACCGCGGGCGCCGATGGTTCCGGTAGGCACCACGCCTCGTAGTTGAAATCGCTCTTGGTAGATAGATAGGGGAACACCCAACATGAGCCTCGCTGATCGGGTCAAAGCTGCGAAGGCCACCGACGTAACCGTCGATGGTCATCGCGAAGAAATGCGTCAGGATCTCCGACGCAAGCTTCACTACAAGGTGGTCGAGGGGCTCGGACCGACACTGTACGACCGGCAGATGACAGACGCCGAGCTGAAGCTCCGAGTCATGGAGATGCTCGAGTGGGCGCTCGATCAAGAAGAGTCAGTTCCCCTCTCTCGGGCGGACCGCCTGCAAATGCTGCAAGAGATTGCAGATGATGTTCTCGGCTACGGTCCCATAGATCCCTACCTCTCCGATGCGGACGTCACCGAAGTCATGGTCAACGGTCCGCACAGCGTGTGGGTTGAGCAAGCCGGCCGGCTGACGCACACCGACACCAGGTTCGTCGATGCCACCCACCTCGAGCGCATCATCGAGAAGATCGTTGGCCAGGTCGGACGGCGTATCGACGAGTCGACGCCGATGGTCGATGCTCGCCTCCCGGATGGTTCACGTGTCAATGCCGTGATCCACCCGTTGGCGATCGGCGGGCCTTTCCTGACGATTCGTAAGTTCGCCGTCGATCCGTTCACCGCAGACGACCTCGTGAACATGGGATCGATGACCCAGCAGGTCGCCGGCTTGCTACGCCGCTGCGTGCAGGGCCGCCTCAACATCATCGTGTCGGGATCAACGGGTTCTGGAAAGACCACGCTGCTGAACGTGCTGTCGAGTTTCATCCCCGACAAGGAGCGGATCCTCACGATCGAGGACGCTGCGGAGCTTCGACTCAACCAGCAGCACGTCTTGAGCCTGGAGGCCCGCCCTTCGAACCTGGAGGGTAAGGGCCAGGTCACGATTCGCGATCTCGTCAAGAACTCGCTGCGTATGCGACCCGACCGCATCGTTGTCGGTGAGGTGCGTGACGGCGCCGCCCTCGACATGCTTCAGGCGATGAACACCGGTCATGATGGCTCTCTGACGACGGTTCACTCCAACTCGCCGCGTGACACGTTGGCTCGTATCGAGACGATGGTTCTAATGGCCGGTATGGACCTGCCGATTCGAGCCATCCGCGAGCAGGTGTCATCGGCTCTCGACCTCATTGTCCACCTGCATCGCCTGCGCGACGGATCACGGCGCGTTACCCACGTGACCGAGGTGATCGGCATGGAGGGTGAAGTCATAACGACACAGGACATCATGCTGTTCGATTACGGCATGGGTATCAATGAAGACGGCAAGTACATGGGCCGCCTCAAAGCGACTGGAATTCGGCCGTCCTTCTCCGAGCACCTCGAGAACTACGGGATCCACCTTCCCGCCGAGCTGTTCGCTCCAGAGCCGTTTGCGGGCCGCTGATGATGCGGCGGCTAGTCATCGGTCTGGGCGGTGCCATCGGTTTGCTCCTCGGCGGAGCTTCTCCGGTACTTGCGCAGTCGCTGGGCGGAGGAGACGGCAAGATCCTGCCTCTCGTCGGTTCCATTGCGGGCGGCGTGGCGTTCGGTCTGCTGTTCGCCATCTTGTTCGGCCCGACTCGAGGAGTTGAGCGGGATCTGTCAGGCCGGCTCGGCGTTTACGCCGATGCATCCACAACCGACCGCGGCTTCTTTGGACGGATCCCGGTCCTAAGGGCGTTCTCCCGCCGCGCGGAGAATATGGCACACGACCGCGGCGTCTTCAGCATGATCGAGACGGCCTTGGAACAAGCCAACGTCCCGGTGCGTCCCGGCGAGGCCATCACGATCGCGATCGGCGCCTCCCTGGCCATCGGACTGGTATTCATGCTGGCCACCGGAAACGTCATCATGGCGATGGTCGTGGCAGTCGTAGCTCTTGCAGTGGCCGGAGCCGCCGTGCAGCAGGTCGCGGCCCGGGAGAGAAGTCGTTTCGAGGATCAGCTACCCGATACCCTCAACCTGATCTCGACCTCACTGCGGGCCGGCTACTCGCTGCTGCAGGCCGTCGAGGCGGTGGGGTCTGAAGCCTCCGACCCAACAGGTCGTGAGTTTCAGCGAGCAATCACCGAGACCCGTCTCGGTCGATCCCCGGTGGATTCGCTCAAGATGGTGGCGGACCGGATGGAGTCGAAGGACTTCGACTGGGCCGTCCTGGCGATAAACATTCAGCGTGAGGTTGGTGGAAACCTGGCCGAGGTTTTGCAGACTGCTGCCGAGACCATGGTCGAGCGCAACCGGCTGCGTCGAGAAATGAAGGCGCTGACTGCGGAAGGCCGGATATCGGCGATGGTGCTCGGCGGTCTGCCGATCTTCCTGTTCTTCTTCCTCTACTCGACAAACAAGGAATACCTGGAGCCCCTTCTGACCACCTTCCCGGGAATCATGGCTCTGGTCAGCGGCGGCGTTGGACTGTTGCTGGGTGTCATGTGGCTCAAGAAGATTGTGACGGTGGACATCTAATGGATACGGTGCTATTTCCGGCCGCCGCGGTCGGCGTATCGATTCTCGCTCTCGGCGTCTATGTCGGGCTCGGCGTTGTCCGGTCCGGAGAACGATCTGGCAGCCGCTTGGCTTCTCTGCAAAGCCGAGAAGAGCTTCTCGCGGCCAACTTCAACGAACGAGCGGTGGCCCCGCTGGCAGGGAAGGTCGGTCGCTTGCTCCTGCGGTTCACTCCGCTCGGTTGGGCCAAGCGCGCCGAAGCCCGCCTAGCAATCGCGGGATGGTTCCCACGGATCGATGGCAACTCGTGGGCCGCGATCCGGGTCGTCTCGGTGGTGGCTGCGCTGGTCGCGTTTGTAGCCCTCCAGGGCATTCTCCCGGCCGGCCAGAAGCTCATGATCTTTGGTCTCATAGCCGTGGCCGGTGTCCTGGGACCGGAGTCCATGTTGACCCGCAAGATCACCGAACGCAAGGAAAAGGTTGCCCGCGAGCTCCCGGACGTAATCGACCTGCTTGTCATCTCGGTCGAAGCCGGCCTCGGCTTCGAGGCGGCTCTCGGGAGGGTCGTCCAGAACGTTCCCGGCGAGTTGAGCGACGAGTTCGCCCGCATGCTCCAGGAGACGAGGGTAGGAGTCAGCCGCAACGAAGCGATGAAGGCGCTCGCCGAGCGCACGGATGTCGACGAGCTCAACTCGTTCATCCTGTCGATCAACCAGGCAGATCAGTTCGGTGTCTCTGTCGCCCGTATGCTGCGCGTGCAAGCGGACGAGATCCGGGTACGGCGGCGGCAGAAGGTCCAGGAGAAGGCGTTCGCGGCACCAGTCAAGATGACCTTTCCTCTGGTGTTGTGTATCTTCCCGGCGATATTCGTTGTGCTGCTGGCCCCGGCTGCGATGCAGATCGTCGAGAGCCTCAGCAGCCTTTGATCTTGCGATAGGCAGGTAGATCCTTCGTGACCCGAATTGGTGGCGTCCGGCTCACCATTCGACACGTGTTCCTTCTCGTGCCGGTGGCCGGGATGGCCTGGGTGGCGACACGTCCGTTCAGCGATAACTCATTCCTGTGGCACGTACGGGCGGGGACCCTGCAACTTGATAGAGGAACCGTTCTAACCACGGATCCCTTCTCGATCGAGTACGTCGGCGAGAGCTGGCGGACGCAATCGTGGCTCGCCGACATCATGTTCGGCTGGCTGGAACGAACGACGAGCGGCATCGGTTGGGTGTCGACCTACGTGTTTCTCGTCGCCGCCGCAACGTTGGTGATCACGCTGGTCGTCACACATCGCCACACGGCTCATCTCGGGGCCACCGCAGTTGCCGGCGTGCTCCTCGCTTGGCAGGGCTCCGTCTTTGCCAACGGCCGGCCGGTCATCTTCAGCTATCTTCTGCTGGCGGCCGTGATCGCGGCACTTCGCAGCGAACGAAGCGAATGGGCGGTGCCGCCCCTGATCTGGCTGTGGGCGATGTTGCACGGCTCCTTCGTCATGGGTATCGGGCTCATCGTGCTCGAGGCCATCCGGCGACGTTCCCTGCGCCACGTCGAGTTGGCGCTTGTCGGCGGTGTACTGGCAACGTTCACGGCTCACGGCATAGGCATTTGGATGGTGCTGATTGAGTTCATGGAGAATCGAGACGCCCTGCAGCTGATCCAGGAGTGGATGCCTCCCAACTACAGCAATCCCTTCATGGTTCCCTATGCGATTCTGGTCATGGCTGCGGTCTTCGCGGCAAGCCGGGGTCGGCTCGAGCGTAACGACCTGGTCGTCGTCATCCCCTTTCTGTTCTTCGGTCTGCTTGCGATCCGCAACCTGTACCCGGCGATGATCGTTACATTGCCGTACATCGCCGCTGGGATCGTGCCGGCAAAGCCGGAGACCCGCCGTGGTGAATCCCCCATCGTGGTCGGGGCCTTCGTGTTCGTGCTGCTGATCGGTGCGGCCGCGGGTCTGACGCGGCCGGTTCCGCTCAGCGAGGACAGCTTCCCGTCGGCGGCGGCGCTCGAGGTCATCGACGAAGGCCCCCTCTTCCACGGCAGCGGGCCTGGCGGATTCCTCATCTACGCGCAGTGGCCCGAACGCTCTGTGGTCATTGACGATCGAGCAGAGCTCTACGGCGCCGACTATTTCCGGGAGTGGGGGAAGCTCGCGAATGGTGTCGGATGGCGGGAGCGCTTCGCCGAGCTCGGCATTACCCAGGCTCTGATGAAGCCGGATTGGCCGCTCGCCACGGCTCTGGAGGAAGAAGGCTGGATCGAGCTCTACCGCGATGAGGCGTTTGTCGTAGTTCGAGCCCCCTAGCGAGCGATCCAGGCCCATCAATCCGTTCTTGCGGACAGACGCGCCGATATCGGCGCGCATATCCGCAAGAACGCACGGGTATCCAGAAGAACGCACGGATATCCGCAAGAACACGGTTCGAGACGACAAAAAGGAAGGGCGCCCGATTGGGCGCCCTTCCCGCTTGTTCTTCGGCTTGTTTGCCGAGATGCCGACTACGGCGTTACAACGCTTCCGACGCTGTTGAACTCGCTCGAAACCTCTTCTCCGAGGAAACGAATCGCGATGAGAGCGACGACTGCGATCAAAGCGACGAGCAGTGCGTACTCAACAAGGCTGGCGCCTTCTTCATCGGCTACAAAGCGGCTCTGGAGAGCCGTCCACATGCGAAGCATTTCTGCCTACCTCCTATATTGGCCAGGGTGGTCCTCCACAAGTCTATGTCATCGAGGCTTGACTGCGCCATGGGTCTGGCGGCCCATTCTGCACGGAGAGTCGGGGCCGTCGACACGGAGAGTGACGGAGGCGAACATCTCGACCTTTGGGCTCAGTCGTCAGGGTCGCGCCGCAGGCCGAGCCGTATTGCCTCAACGGCCGCCTGGGCCCGATCAGTGATGTCGAGCTTCTCGTAGATGGACGCCAGGTGGTTCTTGACGGTCTTCTGCGATATGAACAGCCTGTTCGCCAGGTCATCCGTGCTGCTGACGCCCGAAGCGAGCATGCCGAGTAGCTCCTTCTCCCGAGCCGTTAGTGCCGCGGCCCCGGCCGATAAGACGGGGTCCTGGTGCATGGCGAGGATGGTTTCGGCGTCGTCGTTCATGAGCGATTCGCCGGCCGCGGCGGCCCGGATGGCAGCCGCCAGGTCGGGCAGCGGAGTCGATTTCGACATGAATCCGACGGCGCCGACGGCCTGGGCTCTAGAGCGGTGTTCCTGGTCGGCGTGCATCGTCACGACGATGGCCGGCGGGCCGTTTCGGATTTCTGCCAGTGCTGCCAGGCCCGACGTCCCGGGCATCTCGATGTCGACCAGGATGACGTCGGGTTCGGTGGCCGCTACCAACTCGATCAGGTCGGCGCCGTCGACGGCCGTTCCGATGACATCGATGTCCGGGATACCGTTGAGTGCCTGGGCAAGGCCCTCGAGCAGAAGCCGGTGGTCGTCGGCGAGGGCTACCCGGATACTCACTTGTGCCTTCCCCATGAGATAGAAACTGTGGTGCCGACACCCGGACGTGACGTGATTTCGAGGTCCGCGTCGATGTTGGCCGCTCTTTCCTTCATACCGACAAGCCCGAAGTGGCCGGGCGGCGTCGCGGACGGATCGAAACCCGTGCCGTCGTCTGTCACAACAATACGCCCGGCGTCTCTGTCAACGATACCCTTGACCGAAACGGTGGTTGAGCCGGAATGCGCCACCGCGTTGCGAAATGCCTCCGTCAGGATGGCCTTGATCTCGACCGCAGTGCTTCCTCGTGGTGGTCGGCGTTCATCGAGAGTCACGATGACCGACGGTCCATCGGCGTCGACATCGGCTGCCAGCGCATGAGCTTTCTCGACAAGACTCTCGGTACCATCTTCCCGGAGGTCGGCGGCCGCGCCCCGCACGGTCTCGATCAGGGCGGTGACGTGGCGCCGAGTGGTGTCGAGATGGCGGCTGACGTCCGGGCCGATCTCGAACTGATGAATCGCCATGTCGATTGACAAGCCGAGCGAAGCCAGTGACGGTCCAATGTCGTCGTGGAGCTCCCGGGCGATTCGGGACCGCTCGCCTCGCACGGCTTTGTGGGCGATCTGCTGGAGCAGGCGGGAGTTCTCGAACGCGATGGCGACCGGCTGAAGGGCCAGCTCGATCGACTCACGCCAGCCGCCGAGTTCCGTATCGGGCTGGGGCCACAGGAGCAGTCGGCCAACGGTTCGATCAGCGATTCGGATCTGATACTCCTGGGGCTCGACATCGAGGTCCGGTTCGCCCCTGGTCGCCGCCACGACATCGTTCGTGCCGGCCGTCACCATGACCTGCCCCGCCGCAAAGGGGACACGGGCCGCAATATCACGCAGCGCGGCTTGTCCTACCGTCACGGGGTTGAGCTCTGCCGCGCTGGCGAGGTTCGAGAGGCTTTGAAGCAGATCGTGGGCCGTCTCGAGACGGCTGATGCGCAGCTCTGTTGTTGCGGCGAGCTCATCGGAGCGAATCTGCTCCTCAACGAGGATCCGACGCATCTGTGACATCGTCAGCGCGATTAGAACAAACAGGGAAATCGACTCGACAACGCGGGCGTTCAGCACCTCTTGGCTGAGGGCTGCCACGACAACGATGAGACCGATGGACGCAAGCAGCGCCGTCTCGAGGCCGACGCGCAGGCCGAGGAAGGCTCCGGCGAAAAAAGCCGGGGCCACGAGAAAGATCACGTACCCGGAATCAAGTCCGCCTGTCAGCGCGACGGCCACGAGGGCGACGACCACTCCGATGATGGCCAGGGTTTCGCCCAGTTGGGCGCCGTTGCGCACCCGGCGCGGAATGATCTGCATGGCGACCACGTAGGTGCCGGCGAAGACCGTTGCGAGGGACACTCCGGGCGTCGCCCCCAGGCGGACCGCCGACAGGATCAGGCCAAAGCCGAAGCCGATCCACAGGATCGCCGAAAGCGTCCAGTCGACCCGTTGCTCCCAGTTGTCAATATTGGTGGCCATGCCGTGCCAGGGTACAGTCGCTCCGTGGCTGAATCGGGTAATCCAATACGTGTAGTGGTCTTCGGCGGCATTGGCTCCGGCAAGTCGACCTTCGCAGAACTGCTCGTTGAGCAAGGCGCCATAGTCATCGAGGCAGACCTCATCGGCCACGAGGTTCTCCGGCCCGCCGGGGCGGCGGCTGCGGCCGTCGCCGAACGGTGGCCGGGCGTCGTGGCCGAAGGTGAGATCGACCGCGGGGCCCTGGCCGCCATCGTATTCAACGACCCGGAGCAGCTCGCAGAACTGGAGGCGATCACCCACCCTTTGATCGCGGCGGAGATCGAGCGGCGGGCGCTGGCAGCCGGTGAGAGCCCCGTAGTTGTCGAGTTGCCCCTGGTCGCCGACATCCTCGGCGGAGGCTGGACCTGGGTTCTCGTTGAAGCGCCGCGGGAACTCAGAATGGAAAGGGCGCTCGGGCGAGGCGCTACCGCCGCGGACATCGTGGCCCGGATGGATTCCCAGCCCCCGGAGGAGGCCTGGCACGCTCGTGCCGATTGGGTCGTTCCCAACGTCGGGTCGCTGGCCGAATTGGAGGAGGCGGCGGAAGAGCTCTGGGAAACGATCGGGCCATCCTGAGGCAGCGCTGACTTTCCTGTCGGTGGCAGCCGGTACGCTGGCTCCGTGGAGCCGTTCGTCGTCAAATCCGATTTCCAGCCCGCCGGTGATCAACCAGAGGCGATTGCCGCGCTCGCTGAGGGGCTCAAACGTGGTGACCGCTTCCAGACGCTGCGCGGGATCACCGGATCGGGCAAATCGGCCACGATGGCGTGGGTGATCGAGCAGGTGCAACGTCCGGCGCTCGTCCTGGCGCCGAACAAGGCACTCGGAGCGCAGCTGGCCAATGAGTTCCGGGAGTTCTTCCCGAACAACCGTGTTGAGTACTTTGTCAGCTATTACGACTACTACCAGCCGGAAGCCTATATCCCGCAGTCAGACACATACATAGAGAAGGAATCGACGGTCAACGATGAGATCGATCGGCTGCGGCACTCTGCGACGGCGGCGCTGCTCACGAGGCGTGATGTAATCATCGTCGCCTCGGTTTCGGCGATCTACGGGCTTGGTTCACCCGAGCAGTATGAAGGCCAGTTGCTTCGGGTGGTCGGCGGGGTTGAGTATCCAATGCAGCACGCCGTGCGCCGTCTCGTCGACATTCAGTACGAGCGCAACGAGGTCAACCTGATCCGCGGCAAGTTCCGGGTGAAGGGCGACACGCTCGAGATCTTCCCCTCCTATGAGGAGTTCATCTACCGGGTCGAGTACTTCGGTGACGAAGTCGAACGGATCCTCCGTATGAATCCAGTGACCGGCGAAGTCCTCGATGAGCAACATGAGCTTTTTGTCTACCCGGCCACCCACTACGTGACGGGTAGGGAGCGCATGTTGCGGGCTCTCGCGGGGATCGAAGTAGAGCTCGCAGAACGTCTCGGTGAACTGGAGAAGCAGGGCAAGATGCTCGAGGCGCAACGGCTTCGTATGCGCACCTCCTATGACATGGAGATGATGCGTGAGGTGGGGTTCTGCAGCGGAATCGAGAACTACTCGCGGTTCCTCGACGGCAGGGAGGCCGGGGAGCGGCCCTACTGCCTGCTCGACTACTTCCCGGATGACTACGTCACCATCATCGACGAGTCGCACGTGTCGATTCCCCAGATCCATGGCCAGTATGCCGGGGATCGGAGTCGCAAAGATATGCTCGTCGAGCACGGTTTTCGGCTCCCTTCCGCCCGGGACAATCGGCCGCTCACGTTCGAAGAGTGGAGCGAGATCTCGGGGCAGGTTCTCCTGCTGTCGGCGACGCCGGCCAAATGGGAGCTGGAGGTCTCGTCACGGGTTGTCGAGCAGGTGATCCGTCCCACCGGCCTGGTCGATCCCGAGGTTGTGATGCGGCCGACGAAGGGCCAGATCGACGATCTCGTCGGTGAGATCCAGTTGCGGGCCGAGAATGACCAGCGCGTTCTGGTGACCACGCTCACCAAGAAGATGTCAGAGGATCTCACCGACTACCTGTTGGAGCTCGGTGTCAAGGCCCGGTATCTCCACTCCGACATCGACACTCTCGAGAGAGTTCAGATCCTGCGGGAACTGCGGCTCGGTGAGTATGACGTGCTCGTGGGAGTCAACTTGCTGCGTGAGGGTCTCGACCTCCCTGAGGTGAGCCTGGTGGCCATCCTTGATGCGGACAAGGAGGGATTCCTGCGGTCGGAGACCAGCCTGATTCAGACCATCGGCCGGGCCGCCCGTAATGTGGATGGACAGGTGATCATGTACGCCGACGCCATCACGAACTCCATGCAGAGGGCGATCAGCGAGACCAACCGCCGCCGGGGGCTCCAGGTCGATTTCAACACCGCCAACGACATCGATCCGCAGACGATCCGCAAACGCATCAGCGATATTCTCGAACTGGTTGGCTCCGGAGACTCGGGCACGGGGGACCGTCGGGCGCGCGAGCTGCGGAGCCGCGAGCCCCTCGACCTGTCGATCGACGATCTCGGCCGACTCATTCAGAGCCTCGAGGAAGAGATGCACGAAGCCGCCGCCGAACTGCGTTTCGAGTACGCCGCCCGCCTCCGCGACGAGGTCAACGAGCTGAAGAGAGAGCACCGCGAGCTGATGGATGGGGCCGCGTAGGGGTTGGGCCTTCCTATATGCACCGTGGGGAGCCGGAGGCTGGAAAGTTGCGATCGCGGGGCTACGCTGCTGGTGAATGAAGCCAGCTACGACCCTTGAGCTCCTGGCCACGGGCACCGAGGTCTCATCCCAGATTATCACCGCGACGACTGCCGTGGTGCACCCGTGGGGGCCCTCGGAAGAGGCGAGGACTCAACTCGAGACGGCGATCGCTGCGTTGACCGACGAAGAGCGCGCCGGACTCTTGCTGGCGGCCTACGACGAGATGCCGCGGCTTCGGGATACTGGTGACGTGCGGCGTGGGCCACTCCTCTACGCCGCCGCTGGCATCATCGGGAAAACGAAACCAACATTGGACGAAGCCGCCCTGGCGCATGTGCTTCTTTCCGCCCGGCATGACTGCGGACATGGCCTTGACACACGGCTTCCCTTCGACCTGGCGATGGCGCGGCTTCGAGACCAGGGCTGGTCCACTGCTCTCGGACAGGCGATTCAGGCCTACGCAGCTGCGCTTCCCACAGGCAGCACGTCGGTACAGGCGATCAGGCGAAGCGCCGACCTCCTGGTCGTCCTCGACGCCGATGTCAACGGTTTGCAGGGTTCCAGAGCGGCTTGGTGGATCAACACCGTCCGAGCAGCGCTAGCGGACATCGACGGCGACGAGCGGGCCTGTTGGGAGCGTCTTGTATTGGCTATGAGAGTCGGCGAGCAGATGACGATGCCGAAGACATGGGCCACAAAGGCCACGCCCATCCTCGAGGCGATCGGGTCGGGAGTTGTGGGTGCACGGCTCACCGAATGGTGGCCCCGCGGACCGAAAGAGTCGTTGAAGGGCTCCGGTGCGCAGCTCCTCAAGCATTTCATCTGGAGCCTCGGCATCATCGACCACTCTGCTCGCGAGCGTCTTGTGGCAACTCTCGCCCATATCGAATGGACTCCGAGGCAGCCTATGGCCGTTCTCAAGCCTGCCGCCGAAGCCCTGAAGAGTGCGAAGAGTGACGCCGGGCTGGCCGCTCTGGACCGGCTGCGCACAGCCATCGCACGCTGAGTTGACTGGGCCGCTTTTGTTTTCCGTGCACCGCCGTGGAGGGCAGTGAGGCCCCCCTGGTGACCCGTCCCGAAGTCGTTCGATTGGCACCTGCTCCCGTGTCACTCGAATCGTCGCAGCGACCGCGGCCCTTTCAGCTACCACCCGGTTGGCAGGCAAAGTCAAGTCACTTCGTGCGATTCCGATACTGTGGGGTGGAATCGGTTCTCGAGGGTGACATGGATCAGTCGACGGCGCCGGCGGTGTCGTCGCGGCGGCGTTTTCGGCTCAAGGTGCTTCCGCTGGCGGCTCTGGTAACGCTGGCTGTGGTGATGTTCCTGGGCGCTCTCGTTGCGCCCGACGACAGCGGCCAACTTGGTGGCGACTTCCCCGCCTTTTATGCGGCGGGCTCCATCGTGGCCGACGACGGCTACGACGATCTCTACGACCTGGAAGTGCAGCGGGCGGCGCAAAGAGGTCTCCTAGAGAACGAGGATGGTGTTCTCTTCTTCGCGTACCCGCCGTTTGTGGCCACGGGCTACTCGTGGCTGTCGTCACTCGGGTATCGGGGCGCCTACCTGGCCCAGATGTTGTTGATGGCCGCCGCCGCGGTCGCCTCAGTTCTTCTGCTGCGCCCGCTGAGTTCCGTTGCGCGGAAGTATCCGGCCGCGGTGATTGCCGCCGCGGTTTTCTTCCAACCTTTGCTGGCGTCCCTCATCGGTGGTCAGAACACCGCGCTCACGATGCTGCTCATCGCAGGGGCCGCCCGCGCCGAGGCCTCCGGATACCCGGTGATTTCCGGAGCGGCCGTCGGCCTGCTGGCCTACAAACCGCAATACGGTGTGCCTCTGGCCGTGGTGGTTGCTCTCAGCGGGCGGTGGCGGGTTGCGCTCGGCACCGCCGGGGCATGGTTTGTGTTGTACGCGGCCGGCGCCGCGGTGGCCGGCTGGGGTTGGGCGGGATGGTGGTGGGAGCAGGCAACGGCCTTCCGGGACACCAACGCCACGGCCAACGGAGATCTCTTCGTGTCATGGCCTGGTTACCTCGAACACCTCACCGGCATGGGGGAGAGTGCCGGGCGGATACTTGCCGCGATCGTCGGCGCGGCGGGCGTACTTGCCATCGTGTGGTTGTGGCGGCGGCCCACAACTTCTGTGGCGGTCCGCTACGCGGTGGCCGCCATCGGGCTCACCTTGGTTGCCCCGCAGTCACTCTTCTACGAGGCCGGCGTCGGCGCGGTGGCACTGCTGCTGCTGGTGGATCTCGATGGCCGGGTACGGCCGCTCGCTTTCGCCGCGTGGCTTGGCGGCTGGCTCTACGTCGCCACCGCGCCTGCCATCAACACCACGGTCCTAATCGTCGTGCTCACTGCGATCCTGGTTGCAGCAGTGGCGGTGTCTCTAGGTGTCCGCGGCGGCGATCGCGGCACTGCGGCAAGGCCTCTCTGAGGGAGTCGAGGCTCACCATCGATGGCGTGCTAGCCGGCGGGGGATTCTCGGCGGAGAGCGCACTACGTCCGTGTAATTCTGTCACAGGGGCCGGGTAGACTCACCGTCGTCCGGGAGAACCATTCCGGGAGAACCATTCCGGTAGAACGAGGTTCGCGGACGGCATCGTTTGCAGAGGCATCGTTTGCGGAGGCAGTGCTTGCGGAGGGCAGAGTGACGATCGAAAAGCTGGTTGTGCGCGGGGCGCGTGCTCACAATCTCAAGAACGTGGACCTGGAGCTACCGCGCGACAAGCTCATCGTCTTCACCGGCTTGTCGGGCTCGGGTAAGTCGTCTCTTGCGTTCGACACCATCTATGCGGAGGGCCAACGGCGCTATGTGGAGAGTCTGTCGGCCTACGCTCGTCAGTTCCTCGGCCAGATGGACAAGCCCGACGTCGATTTCATCGAAGGCTTGTCGCCGGCGATATCGATCGATCAGAAGACCGCGAGCCGCAACCCGCGATCGACGGTCGGGACGGTCACCGAGATACATGACTACCTGCGCCTCCTGTTCGCACGTATCGGGGTGCCTCATTGCCCCAATGACGGCTCCCCGGTGTCGCGCCAGACCCCGCAGCAGATCGTCGACCAGATTCTCGACCTGGAGGAGGGCACCCGGTTTCAGGTGCTGGCGCCGGTCGTGCGCGGCCGCAAGGGCGAGTACGACGGGATGCTCAAGGAGCTGGCGCGGGACGGCTTCGCCCGCGCCCGAATCGATGGTGAGGTCCGCGATCTCACAGAAGACATCAAGCTCGACCGCTACTACCAGCACAACATAGAGGTGGTCGTGGATCGGTTGGTCCGCAAGGACGGCATCGAGCAGCGGCTGACCGAGTCGCTCGAAACGGCGCTCGGGCTGGCCGACGGGACTGCGGTGGTGGACATCGTCGACGGACCGGCCCTCACGTTCTCGCAGCACTTCGCCTGTGCCGAGTGCGGCCACTCGTTCGACGAACTGCAGCCGCGAAACTTCTCTTTCAACAGCCCGTACGGGGCGTGCCCGGCGTGTAACGGTCTCGGTACCCGCTTTCAGGTCGATGGCTCGCTGGTCGTACCGCAGCCCGACAAGACGTTGGAGGAAGGGGCGATCGCGCCGTGGGCCGGCCGCCACCGTATGACCTACTACCAGCGACTGATCGCATCTGTCGCCGAAGAAGAGGGCATCCCGACCGATGTGCCGTGGAACCGTCTCACTGAAGCCCAGCGCCAGTTGTTGCTGACCGGCACGGGTGATCGTCCGTTCAACGTGGAGTACACAAACCGGTTCGGCCGCAAACGGCGCTACCAGGCGGCCTACGAGGGCCCGATTCCCTGGCTCGAGCGCCGCTACAAGGACGCCGACAGTGACGGGGCGCGCGATGCCTACCAGCAGTACATGCGTGAAGTCCCCTGCGACAGCTGCCGCGGAGGGCGGCTGAACCCGGTCTCGCTGGCCGTCACGGTCGCCGGCGATTCGATCGGGGACGTGTCGGCCCTGCCGCTGCGGAAAGCGGTCGATTTCTTCGACTCGCTGGTTCTGACGGATCGCGAGCAAACGATCGCGGCGCCGATAGTGAAGGAGATCCGGGAGCGGCTGGCGTTCCTGATCGACGTCGGGCTCGACTACCTCCAGTTGATGCGGCCGGCGGCGACTCTGGCGGGGGGCGAGGCGCAGCGGATCCGGCTGGCGACCCAGATTGGCTCGGGCCTCGTCGGAGTGCTCTACATCCTCGATGAGCCTTCGATCGGCCTTCATCAGCGCGACAACCGACGCCTCGTCGAGACACTGCTTCGGCTGCGCGACCTCGGCAACACGCTGATCGTGGTGGAGCATGACGAGGAGACGATCCGGGTGGCCGACTACGTGGTCGACATCGGCCCGGGTGCGGGGGAACACGGCGGGGAGATCGTCGTCTCCGGGACTCTGCCGGAGATGCTGGCCACGTCGGAATCGATCACGGGCGACTACCTGGCGGGTCGGCGCACGATCGCGCTTCCCGAGGATCGCCGCTCGGGAAGCGGCAAGGCAATCAAAGTCGTTGGTGCCGCCGAGAACAACCTCAAGAACATCGATGTCGAGTTCCCTCTCGGCACGTTCACGGCCGTCACCGGTGTCTCCGGCAGCGGCAAATCGTCTCTCGTGCAACAGATCCTCTCGAAAGCCCTCCATGCCGAGCTGCATGGTTCGCGTGGCATGCCCGGCCGGCACCGCCGCCTCACCGGGCTGCAGAACGTCGACAAGATCATCAACATCGACCAATCACCGATCGGGCGAACTCCCCGCTCGAACCCGGCCACCTACACGAAGGTCTTCGACCGGATTCGGGAGCTGTTCGCATCGACCCAGGACGCCAGGATGCGCGGGTACAAACCCGGCCGGTTCTCGTTCAACGTGTCCGGGGGCCGCTGCGAAACGTGCAAGGGCGACGGCACGATCCGCATCGAGATGCACTTCCTGCCCGACGTGTACGTGCCGTGCGAGACCTGCAAGGGCCTGCGCTACAACCGCGATACGCTGGCAGTGCGCTTCAAGGGTCGGTCCATTGCCGACGTGCTGGACATGTCGGTTGAGGAAGCGTTGGTGTTCTTCGAGAACCAGCCGCGAATCGCCCGCGTGCTCCAAACCATCTATGACGTCGGCCTCGGTTATGTGAAGCTGGGGCAGCCGGCTCCGACGTTGTCGGGAGGAGAGGCACAACGCGTAAAGCTCTCCTCTGAGCTGGGGAAACGCTCCACCGGGAGCACCCTATACATCCTTGACGAGCCGACGACGGGGCTCCATTTCGAAGACGTGCGCAAGTTACTCGGTGTGCTCCAGCGCCTGGTCGACGGCGGCAACAGCGTCATAGTCATCGAGCACAACCTCGATGTGATCAAGTCCGCCGATTGGATCATCGACCTCGGCCCGGAGGGCGGAGACGAAGGGGGGATGGTCGTCGCGGCCGGCACGCCGGAAGACGTCGCTGCCGTGCCCGAGTCCTACACCGGCAAGTTCTTGCGGGAGATGCTGAATTAGGAGGACTCGCTCAGCCGGAGAGGCAGACCATCTCACCGTCGAGCCAGTCGCGGATCTCGTCGAGGGCCTTCTCATTCCCTTCGATCGTCAACTGATTGCGGAGATCGTCCAGCGAATTCTGTGACAGCGTCCAACCGAGCGGCGCCTGGACGCCGGGATGGGCTCGCGTAACGAGGCGGGCATACCGGCTGGTGACGGGAACGGGACCCTGGTCCGTCTGCACCTCGATCCCGACGTTGCTGCCGGCGATGGTGAAGGGATGCTCGAACACCAGTGCAGCCTCGGCCCGCGCCGCCGTTATGCCCGACGACGAATTCATGGTCGCGAGCAGTGGCACGACGAACTCTCGCGGCACGGCCTCGTTGGCCGACACCGAGGGGCTTTCGTAGCCGTTGTCGATGTGAAGCATGAAGGGCACGACGCAAGCTCCGCGGCCTCCGGCGTTGTGTTGGTCGACCAACCCGGCGATTGCCTCCCATGCGTCGAGCAGGGTGCCGGCGCCCGAGCCTTCGAGGTAGCCGCCGTCGACAACGAATACCGTGCCCGATCGGGTTCCCTCGCAGCTGCGATCAGGGTCTTTCGTGATGCGTCCGGCAACGGACACGATCGGGAATCGCGCCGACATCCCCGCGGCAGTTGACAGCGCCACATCGTCTCCGGGGCACAGGAAGTCGGCCAGATCATGGGTGGCGCCGAGAGCACCGTCGGTACCGGTGCCGTCGTTGCCGCCCGAGCAGCTCGGTACCTCCGGAGACCCGCCGTCTACGTTGAGCGCCGACACGTTCACCCGGCATCCGTCGTTGACGCTGGTGCCGTTGAATACGACAGGTGGGGCGCTGGTGTCCCACAGTTCGGTCACACCGCGCCGCAACCCCCTCACGTCATCCGGCCACGAGGCTTCCCAGGAGCGCTCCATTACCTCGGCGCGGTTGCTGATCCCGGTGCCGAAGCCGATGAGTGAGCGGGGAACGTCGACGAAGAAGAGCCAACCGATTGCCGCCGCCAGATAGTCGTCTCCAAGGACCTCATCGACCCACGTGTTCGCTCCCTCCGCGCCTTCGACGTCGTCGAGTACGTGGGCCAGGTACTCGGCCATTCCGAGAGAACCGCCGGACACCCCACTCATCAGCACCACGCGGTGAGTTGGAGGGGGCCCCTCCCGCTCGGTTGAGCACGGTCGATCCCCGTCGGCCCTGGTTTCGAACACACAGTCGAGAACCAGTGATGTCCACGCCGCCGCTCGCAGGCCACCGCCCGAGCTGGACACGAGCAGCATCGGGACGACCGGTCGCCCGGAGGGGGTCGGCTCGGCGTTCGCGCCGGATCCGAGATTGGCCTCCTCCCATCGCGTCCACACGTCCTCGAATCCAAGGTCGGCCGCCTCGACCCCGCCCGTCTGAGTTACCCGCACGTTATTGACACTCTGGTCGACGATTACGGGCGCCACGAGGAACCACAGCGCGGTCAGCGCAACGACCGGCGTACGCCTGATTCCGAAGGCGGCGAGGATACGCGGTGGCCTGGTGAGCTCTGCAAACCGCACCGCGCCGGCACCGAGCAGCGTGAACACCATCATGGCCATGAGGACGATCCCGATCGTGCCGATTGTCGGCGCGACCGAAATCGGATCCAGATAGAAGCCGGCAACCACGAGCACCATCGTCAAGCCGGCGGTGATCACAAACGGCTGGGCCCACGCCGGACTCAGGAAACGCCGCGACATCCGATTGACCAGCGACGTGCGCTCGTATGAGTTGAAGAATGCCAACGAGCCGTATGAGAAAGTGATCCCCGCAAATAGCAGCGACGCCGCAGACAGCGCCCGGTCGTCATCCACGTACAAGATGACGGCAAGTACCAGCACAATCGCGGCGAACCCGGCTTCGAGTGCTCCCATTGTCGCCGTGGTACGCGTGGCGATGCGCCACAGCCCTATCGCCGGCGGGACCGCCGAGAAGAAGATCCAAAAGTCGGGGTCCGAGTTGAAAGCGACCGAAGAGGCCGCTGCCTTGACCACCGCGACGCCGATGATGAGGTATACGGCGGCGCCCAATATGCGCGGGAGTCGACGACGTATCTGCAGGGCTACCGGGCGCTTCCCTCGCACGTAGGGCGCGTTGGGTAGGGCGAGTCCGAATACCCACAGCACAAAGACGATGAGCGCCGGCACGACCAATCCGCGGCCGACCTCGAGGCCGAATCCGGCGGAAAGCACCAACTGCAGCGCTGCCAGGCCGATAACGAAAGCCGCCACAAACCGCCCGATCGTGGGCGTCGCGCTGGTGTACAGGAGTCGGATTCTGGGTGGTTCCAGCAGATCGCCCTGCTCGGCACGCTCCCAGTTCTGATGCTGGAGGCGAAGATTCGTGACTGCAGTCCAGCGCACCAGCATCGATAGCACGATCGCGAGTCCGACGGTTATCACGGTGTGACTCACCCGCCAATCCCTGATGACGTCGGCAGTCTGTGGCGACGTGAGCACGACGAAGCCGAGCAAGACCAGCAGCAGGATTTCCGACCGGACTGCCAGCAGGGCCCGGCGGAGCCGGCGGGTTGCGGTATCCCACAGGGCCAGCAACACCAGAGATGAGGCGGCGAGGGTCCACAAACCGATGGTCCGACCGATTGCGAACAGCCAGAGCAACCGAACATTGGCATCTCGCAACGTGCGTTCATGCCAAGCCGTGTCCATGACGTACCAGGTGAATACGTTCTTGCCAATGTCGAATGCCGCCGTGACGAATAGCACAACTACTGCGGTCAGGCTGACCAACTCGAAGGCGCGCCGCATGCTCGAATCCGCCTCGAACGTGAGGCGTTTTCGCCAGGCGTATGCAACAAGTGCCATCCCGAGGATGAGGTATGCGGGAATGGTCATGATCGTGTCGAGGAAGGCGTGGGCGGTGACGAGGTCGTAGGCCGAGCCGAACTTTTCTCCCACCGCGTCCGTGTACAGGCGCCAGGCCTTGACGTGTTCAATTATCGCTTCCGGCTTCCGGGAGAGGTCGAACTCCTGCACGGCGGCAAGCCCGCCGATGCCGACCGATGGCTTGTCCGGGAGATGCATGCCGCGTAGCAGGGCATCGATCTGCCCGAGAACGGTGAATGTCACGACCATCGTGACGGACGCAAACGACACAACGTGGGGGGCCCGCGGGGGCCGGCCACCCGAATCGTCCATGAGGAACCGATTGGCCCGCGCCGGGAACTGACCGCTGCTCAGGTAGCGAACGCCGCGCTGGTGGAGCTCGTCGCGGATCCACCACACGGGCACGGTGAGCAGAGCGAACGTCCCTAGGATCACGAGCACAAACCATTCGATCGATGGCTGCTCACCGAACCTCTCCCACTCACGCGTGTAAGCGAGCAGGATGATCAGCACCGCGCCCCACTTGGCGAGGCGGGCGCTGCCGTCGGCCCATTGCCGGGTCGTAAACCGGCTCGCCAGCCAACTGTCGGAGTGCTCGGCCGGAGTCCCGAAGAGGGCCGCCGACCGCCGCAGCCGGTTGGCAACGGGGATGATGGCGAGCGCCCACAGCGGCGCCAGCAGATCGGCGATGACCTCGCACTCGCCAACTCCCAAAGGCAACTTGGCGAGCACGCATGTGGAGCCTTGGACGGAATCGAATTGGGAGAAGATCGCGATCGCGATGGGCACGAACACGGCCAGCTTGAAGCGTCGTCCGGGCGTGAACCATGACGCCAAGCGTCGGACAGTACGTCGACTCGAGCCGCCCCCCGGGCCGCGAGTGAACACGATTCTCCCTCCTCTTGCAGCAACCATACCGACGCCACCCCGGCCCTCGCTCGAATGCTCCCGACAGCCCCGAGCTCCAATCTGGTGCTGGAATGCCGATAATGGGATGAACCGGCCGAGGAGCCCTGCGTCAAGAAGTACATCGAATACACCAGGAAACTCGCCGAGGGGACTCCGGAGAGCCGCAACCGGATTGTGGACTTCTGGCGGGTCGTCGCCATCCTCGTTGTGGTCTTCGGGCACTGGCTGGCCGCATCGATCTGGCTCCAGCCCAACGACGAGATCGCATTGCTGAACTCGCTGGAGTGGATTCCCTATGCGGCCTGGGTGACATGGCTCGTGCAAGTCATGCCGATCTTCTTCCTCGCGGGCGGCTACGCCAATGCGCGAGGATTGCGCAAGGTCGGTGCCGGTGAGGAGATGCGCCGCGAGTGGATCACCGCACGAGCGCGCCGGCTGTTCACGCCCGTAATCCCATTGCTGGTGATCTGGGTGGTGCTGATTCTCGTGATGCGGCCATTCGTGGCCCCCGAGGTCGTCTATGCCGGAGCGATGTCGGCAACCGTTCCCCTTTGGTTCCTCGCCGTGTATCTGGCGTTGACGGCCGCGGCCCCCCTGACCCATGCCTGGTGGCACCGCCGCGGACCGGTGACGATCGTCATCCTGGCGGCAGTCACTGTCGCGATCGACGTCGCCCGCTTCGCCTTCGATGTGCCCGGGATCGGCTGGGTGAACTTCTTCTTCGTCTGGGCGACCGTTCACCAGATTGGCTACTGGTGGTCGGCGCGCGACGACGGCGGGGGAGTCGCGCCGCGCACCGGATGGGCCATCTCCGGAGCAGCCCTGGGCGCGCTCGTCGCCGTGACGTGGATCGGCTGGTACCCCGTGGCGATGGTCGGGGTGCCCGGCGCCGGTGAAACCAACATGACCCCGCCGACATTTGCCATGGCGCTGCTCGGGATCGTGCAGTTCGGGATCATCTTGGGCACTCAGCCGGGGGTGCGGCGCTTCACTGCCAAACTTCGGTCCTGGCACGGTGTTGTGGCGATATCAGGCATCGTCATGACGATTTACCTGTGGCACCTCTCGGCGATGTCGCTCGTCGCGGCAGGCGGGCTCTATGCATTCGACGGAGCCTTCTTCAAGATCGAACCCGGCACCGGAACCTGGTGGCTGACCCGTCCAGTCTGGCTCGTGATCCTTTCCGCAATGACCCTGGTGCTTGTCGTCATCTTCGCCCGATATGAGTGGCGGATCAGCGACGCTCCGGCTCCGCAAACGCGGCGGGTAGTGACAATTGGAATGCTGCTCATCGCCGGCTCGGCGGCAGCGGTGGCCGGTCTGGGGATCGCGACGCCAGATGCGGTTGTGCAATGGACCATCCCGGCCGCGGCGATATCGGGCGCCGCGATGCTCGGCGCCCTCCCGTCCCATAGGAAGCGCGGCTGAAGCCAGACGCCCGGCGTCGGAGCTCTCCTCGTTCGACGTCGGACAACGACAGGTGGGGTGCGGGCACGCCACACCCCACCTCGTCGCTGGGAGCTGTTCTCTAGGGCGCGTAGCCGTCCGATAGCGTCTCGAGAAAGGCGACGATCGCCGCTTCCTCTTCCGGTGTCAGGCCGAGATCGCCGAGTTCGTCCGCGTTGACATTCTCCGGGACCTCCGGAGGCGGCCAGCAATCGGCAGCCAGAGCCTGGGCCTCGGTGAAGTCCCCGACACACGTGGGTTTCACGTCGCGGGTGTTGTAGAAGTGAACGATGCCTTCCAGCGACTTGAAGTAGCCGTTGTGGCTGTAGGCCTTCACGAAATCGGCGGATGGCCGCAGGTCGACGTTGCGCAGCGTGGGAACCTTCATCTTCCCCCACTCTGCCTCGTAAACGTCTTCCTCGGAGCCGCTGTTCTTCAGGAACCCACCCAAACCCGGGTCGACGAAGTCGCGGTCGGTCGCGTAGAACGGGTTCTCGGGGTTCTTGGGTACCCCGAGGTTGTCGAACGTGAAGTCGGTGAACAGCGCCTCCTGGCCGTTGGCCGTATGGCACCGGGCGCACTGTCCCTTGCCGCGGAACAGCGCGTAGCCCCGCTGCTCGAGCTTGCTCAGCTTGGCGTCACCCGAGAATGTGGCGTCGAGCTTCGATGAGAAAGCATTGGACTCCGCCGATCCCTCAAAGGCGGCAATCGACAGTGCGATGTTGCCGTAGGCCATGTCTGTCTTGGTCCGATCGCCCGGAGAAAGGTCGACCGTGGTGCCTTCCGCGCCACAGACCTCGGCGGTGTCAGCAGGCCACTCGATGGCGCAAGCATCGGCGCCCCATACGTCCACGAACGAGACCGGATAGTCGTCCGGCAACACCGGATTGCAGACCCGCCACACGACGCACGCCGAGTCGGGAAGTGCCTGCTCCTTGGGATTGAGGAACGGTCCCTGAGCTTGGTCGGCGGCCGGGTTGCCGAGCTTCTCACCGGTCGCCCGTCCATCCCAGAAGTTGCCCCCAACGAAGAGTCCCTTGTCCATATGGAAGATCGGGCTCACTGTTGCGTATGCCGAGCTCGGTGGCTTGCGGTCGCCGAATCTCGCCGGGATAGACCCCTCATAGACGGCGCCATGTTCGTTGACATCCGCCAGCGGTCCGGTCCAGCCCACCTCCGGGGCGTGGCAGGCGGCACACGACTGGTTCTGGTTGATGGAGAGGTTGTCATCGAAGAAGATCGACTTGCCGAGCTGCTCGTTCGGGGTGAGCTCGGAAGACACGGCGGCCCCGACGCCGACCGCCACCCCCACAATGAGTATGGCTCCGAGTGCAATGAGCGATGGTCTGATCAGCGATCTGGACATCCTGATTCCCCTTCCTGTTCCGACAGCCCTAGGAACATGCTCTAGCGCGCTCGGGACGAGATTCCTAGGGAACAAAGTCTCTTTCTGCGCGCCGGCTACAGGTCCGTGGCGATGACACGTCGCAGTGTGGTCAACCCCAGCTGAGCGAACGCCGGATCGGCGGCGTGATGGCTGTCCCAGAGCATCAGCCCGAACGTGACGGCCCAGGCGGCCGCGCGTTGCCGCGTGGGCTGCGACACCTCGCCATAGGCTTCCCAGAACGGAGCGTGGACCGCGGGTTCGAACAGATTCCAGACCGCGGCAAGGTCCGTTGCCCGATCGCCGGCACAGATGTCACCCCAGTCGATAATTGCGGCGATCCGGCCCCGTGCCGACACGGTGTTCTTGGCGTGAAGGTCGCCGTGCAGCCACACGCCTTGGCTGTCAATGGGGATGTGTTTCGCAGAGGTCAGGCAGGCGGCGAGTTGGTCGACGTCCCAGGCCTCACTCAGAGTGGGCCGCAGCCGTTCGAGGCGTTCGATGGTTCCGGCGTAGCGCGGCTCCAGCGATCCACCGCGATAGGGGTTGCCGGGTGCATCGGCGGGGACTTCGATCGAATGGAGCTCGTCGAGGAACCGGCCGAGGCGCGCCGCCTCGCCACCGAGAAGCGGCGTATCGAGGGCCGACGTTCCCGGGATCCACGGCACCACGCTCCAGTGCCAGGGGAAGCCGTCGGACGGGACGCCGATGTGGGTCGGCGTGGGTACCCGCAACGAGAGCTTGGGCGCGAGGACCGGCAGCCAGCGCTGCTCGTTGACCACGAGGCTGGCCGCGACAGCACGGCGGGGGAGTCGGACGGCCAGCTCGTTGCCCAGCCGGAATGTGACGTTGTCCCAGCCTTCTGTCGCAAGTACCACCGGCAACGACGCCAGCTCTGGATGTTGCTGTTCGAGTAGGCGCCGGACAAGCTCAGTGTCCCCGGGGAGTTCTGCCGGCGGAGGAGCGCCGGAGTCGATCGCTGCCATCGCCCGACCCTACCCGACCGACTTGACCGGGCGGAGGGCACCACCACCGATATTGTGGCGGGATGCGCAATCTACGAACGGGACGCCACGGATACCCGGACTTGGCGCGCCGGGCCCCGGCTCCGATTGCGGCTTTGGTCACGGCGAAGTCGGCTCGATACACCAGATACGGCCAAATCAGGTGAAAGTGCCATGAAAGCTCGAGAGTCAACGATTCAGCGCCTCCGCGCCGTCTCCGAGTTCCTGGTTTTCGCTCTCCTTCCGATTCTCGTCGTGGCCGGAGATGGCGGGGTCGGTCGCGTATTCGGCTGGGTCGCAGGGCTGGCGGTCATTGCTGCACGGTGGCCGGCGAGAACACCGCCCAATCTGTGGATCGTCGCCGCGCTGTCGGGCACCGTCGGCAGTGTCATCGGTCCCGCTTGGTTTCGGGGCACGGCTTACCACGCGGGCACCGTGGCGCTGTCGGTCGTCGGGCTCGTTGTGGTGGTCCTCGGCGAACGTATCTCGGCGCGTCTTGCGCTCACGGTCGCGGGGGCCGGCTCGCTCGTCGCATTGCTGTGGTCGGTGACGCATGATCCGGGCGGCGTGCTCGATGTCACACTCATGCACCAGGCGGGGGCCGACGCCCTGCGTGCCGGAGTGACGCCGTGGTCCGGTCTGTCCGTTCCCAGTGGGGCGTGGGGAATGGAAGGCGGTGTGATCACCGGTGACCCCTACCCACCGGTTGCGCTCATCCTGTACTCGATCGGTGACTGGACCACCGGCGATCCGAGGGCAGCAGGCGCTCTCGCCTGGATCATCCTCATCGGCGCCACAATGGTGCTGGGCCTCAAGAATCACATACCGGCGGTCGTCCTGGCCACATCGGGCGCGTTGCCGCTACTGCTGTGGACTGGCTGGACCGAGCTGTTAACGATTTCGCTCGTTGCCGCGGCTGCCGCTCTGTGGCGTTCCCCGGTGGTTGCTTCGACCGTACTCGGTTTGGCCCTCGCTTCGAAGCAGTACATGGTTGTGGCACTGCCGCTGGTCATGGCCCTGTCATCGCGCCCGGAACGCCTCCGGCGAGTTGTGTCCATCGTCGTGGCCGCCGTGGCTGCGCTGGCCGGTTTTGCATTTGGCGCGGGCTACCTGCAGGCGACTGTTTTTGCCTACGGTGACTTCGCCACGCGAAGCGACTCATCGTCCCTCTACGGGTTCGTCTCCATATTCGCGCCACCATTTGGCGTTCCCTTCTGGTTGGGACCGGTGGCCGCCTTTGCGACGGCGACCTGGCTGGCCGTTCGTCGACAGATCGAGGATGTTGCGGCGTGGCTGCGGGCATCTGCGGTTTCCCTTTCCGTCCTCTTCTTGTTGGGGACCCAGGCGTTCTCCAACTACTGGTTCCTCGTTTGGGCCCTGCTGCTGATCGCATGGATGGGCGAGGATCCTTCCGATGCGGAATCGGTTGAGGAGGCACCTCTACGAGGCAACCTGCCGACTCGGTCGCCGGCACGGTGAACCTGGGTGAGCGGACTACATTGAGATAGCAGTCGAATGTGGAGTCCCATGAGCAAGATCGAACGGGCCGCCGGGACGTGTCACCGGGGACCGGCGGCGGCCTCCGGGCGGTGGGCAACCAAGTGAGCGAGTGGGAGCAACTGGCCGACTGGTGGTTGGGTGAGGTAGCCGACCCGGCATACGAACACGATGTGCAGCCGCTACTCGACATCATGCTGGCCGGCTTGGACGGTCCGACCCTCGACCTGGGCTGTGGCGACGGCCGCCTTCTCGATCAGCTGCCCGGTCCCGTCCTCGGCTGTGATCTCTCCCGCTTCCTACTCGAGCACGCCCGGCGCCGGGGAATGGCCGTCGTGCAGAGCGATATCCCCGACCTCGATTGGTTGCGGGCCGACTCGGTCGGCGTCGCGGTGGCCTGTCTCGTGCTGGAGCACATCCCGAATGGGGAAGCCTTCTTCGAGGCCGCGGCACGGGTCGTTCGTCCGCACGGGTCGCTGGTGGTTGTTTCCAATCACCCCGCATACACCTCTGGCGGCGCCGGTCCGGTAGTCGACCAGAGCGACGGCGAGGTCCTGTGGCGCTGGGGGACCTACCTGTACGACAGTATCTCGGCGGAGCCCGCAGGCACGGGCTCGGTTGTATTCCATCACCGCTCTCTCGGCTCATTGCTCACGACGGCCGCCCGCGTCGGGTGGGACCTGCGGCATGTCTCCGAGGCCGGGGCCGGTCCGGAGACGATCGCGAGCGTCCCGGCGATGCAGGGGCAGGACCACATGCCCCGATTGATCGGGCTGCGCTGGTCCCGACCTTCCGGCTAGCCCAGCAGGAATAGTCCCTCGCCTCATCAAGATTCGCGGCCTTGCCGCCGATACGTCCTCTATGGAGAAGTATCTGGTCAGCTACGAGTACGGCAGCGGGACGGTATGGGGCTTCGTGCTCGCAGCCACTCCTCAGGAGGTACTCGCCTTTCTCCCCGAGGTGGACATATGGGAAGACCCGCCGTCCTGGCTGACTCCTCGTGAACTCGACGGTCTGGCGGCCCAGCCGACCATCGAGGTCGACGACACCGATGCCCTCGACGCGCTGTTCGGCAACTTCCAAGGGATGAACGCCGCGCTCGCCTCCTGAAGCGGTCCGCGCTGATGGCGGATCTTCCTCTCTAGAATCGCCCCATGGTCCGTCGTCCCCCCTCCGCGTCGATTCCCGACGCGCCCGGCGTCTATCTGTTCAAAGATGCTGATGGCAGAGTCCTGTACGTCGGCAAGGCCAAGTCGCTGCGGAAACGAACCGCCAACTACTTCGGACGTGATCTGGGGCCGCGGACCCGGTCGATGGTTGCCGCCGCCGACGAGCTCGACTGGATAGTCACCAAGAACGAGGTCGGCGCCCTGATGCTCGAGTACACCCTGGTCCAGAAACATCAGCCCCGGTTCAATATCCGGCTGCGCGACGACAAGAGCTTTCCCTACCTCGCCATCACCAGGAACCAGGAATGGCCCCGGGTGCTCGTCATGCGGGGCAAGCGGCGCAAAGGCGTGCAGTACTTCGGGCCGTACGCGCATGCCTATGCCATACGGCAGACGCGGGATCTTCTGCTGCGCACCTTCCCGATCCGCAGCTGCACGGATCAGAAGTTCCGGTCGCACGAAGCGCTCGGCCGGCCATGCCTCCTGTTGAGGTGATCGCCGAGCTCGAAGCCGAGATGAACAGCGCCGCCGAGGTGCTCGAATATGAGCGCGCCGCCCGCGTGCGCGACCAATTGACGTCCGTGACCAAGGCCATGGCCCGCCAGGAACTTGTCACCCAACGCAAGGACTCATTCGACCTGATTGCGGTGGAGGAGGACGATCTCGAAGCCGCGCTGGTGGTTCTCACTGTGAAGCGAGGCCGGGTCACCGGAACGAGATCAATGGTGGTCGACAAGGTCGAGGATGTCACCACGGCGCAGTTGACGGGAATCATGATCGGTCAGCTCTACGGCAAGGATGCGCCGCCGCGTGAGGTGTTGGTCCAGGAACTCCCGGATACTCCCGAATTGTGGGTCGAGTGGCTCGAGGAGCGACGCGCCGGTCCGGTGACGATTCGGGTGCCCCAGCGCGGTGCCAAGCGGCGCCTGATGGAGACTGCCCGGGCGAATGCCGGCGAGGAGTTTGGACGCCACCGGCTCAAGCGCAGCACCGACCACAACGCCCGGGCACAGGCGCTGCGCAGCTTGGAAGAGGCGTTGTCGCTCCCGCAGCCGCCCCTTCGGATCGAGGCGTATGACATCTCGACGATCCAGGGGCGCGACACCGTCGGTTCGATGGTGGTGTTTGAAGACGCGATGCCCAAGAAGTCCGAATATCGCCGTTTCCGGATAAAGCGTCTGTCGGGCCAGGATGACTTTGCAGCCATGGAGGAGATGCTCGATCGTCGTTTTGCCGCCTACGTGAGTGATCAGAAACGTTCGATCGAAGAACGTGGGAAGTTCGCCTATGCGCCTTCGCTGGTTGTGATCGATGGGGGAATGGGACAGCTCGGGAGGGCTGTCAAGATCCTGGCCAAATACGATCTGGACATCCCTGTGGTCGGTCTGGCCAAGCGGCTCGAGGAAGTCTATGTACCCGGGTCGGGCACGCCGGTGGTCATCCCCCGAGGTGAAGAGTCGCTGTACCTGCTCCAGCGTGTCCGCGACGAGGCTCACCGGTTCGCCGTCACCTACCACCGCACGCTGCGGGGCAAACGGATGGTCGACTCGGTGCTCGACGCAGTGCCGGGTGTCGGGCCTACTCGCAAGAAGAAGCTTCTCAGAGAGTTTGGGTCGCTCAAGAAGCTGCGGGCTGCCGAGCTGGTCGAGCTGGCGGCCGTGGTTCCCGACGGCGTCGCGGTGGATCTCTACGAAGCGCTCCAGGCGGGGCCCGACGCCGGCCAGAGGCGTCCGGCACCATGACCCGGTTGGCCTCAATTCCGGCCGCCGGCTGTGTACGATCGCGTCCATGACCGATTCAACCGGTGAAGCCGTCGCCATTGTCTACCCCACCTCCTTTGGTGAGGGCTGGCTGGCCTTCGCCGGGGAAGGTCTGATTGAGCTCGGCCTGCCGGGAGCCGCCTCTCCGTATCCGCTGAGCCGCAAGGCTCCCGATTGGATAACGCAACTCGCCGCCGGGCTCACCGGCTACTGGCGCGGCGGAGAGCTTCCGGCAGTAGCCGACACGCTGCTGCAGAGTGTCGGCCGGACTCCGCTGACGGACGCGATATACCGCCGAGTTGCCGCGATCCCTGCCGGCCGGACAATGACGTACGGCGAAGTGGCCGCAGCCGTCGGCCGGCCCCGGGCCGCCCGGGCGGTCGGTGCCGCCATGGCAGCCAATCACTTTGCTCCTTTGATCCCCTGTCATCGACTGGTGGGGTCAGACGGCTCGTTGCGCGGATATGCCGGTGGCCTGGACATGAAGCGCTACCTGATCGCGATGGAAGCAGCCCTGGTTCATGGATGATCCCCGCCTTGTGATTGTGACGGGCATGTCGGGCGCGGGGCGCTCGGTGACCGCCAACGTGCTCGAGGACAACGATTTCTTCGTGGTCGACAATCTGCCGTTGCGTCTCATCCCGAATGTTGTCGACGAGGTCGGCCTCCTCGAGGGCGGCCGTCGCAAGGTGGCCATCGCGGTCGATACCCGCGGCGAGATCACGCTGGCGGATTTGAGGGCGGCGACTGATGACCTAATGGAGCGAGGAATCCGGTCAACCATCCTGTTCCTGGACGCCAACGACAGGACGCTGGCGCGGAGATTCGAAGAGACGCGAAGAGTCCACCCCGTTCGCCCCGGGGATCTTGCCGAGAAGATCGCAATCGAGCGCCGTAGCCTCGAGGAGATCCGGGGTGCGGCCGACATCATCATCGATACGACGGACCTCAACGTGCACGAGTTACGCGAGCGCGTCCAAGCCGCCTTCGACTACATGGGACCGCGCCGGATGCGCGTCGACGTGGTCAGCTTTGGATTCAAAAAGGGCTTGCCCCGGGTGGCGGACCTGCTCTTCGACGTGCGGTTTCTGCCCAATCCCCACTGGCTTCCCGCTCTTCGACCCCAGACGGGGCTCGATCAGGAGGTGCGCGACTACGTGCTCGGCCAAGCAGATGCCGGCACGTTCATCGACCGGGCGTGGGAGATGCTCGAGTTCCTCGTGCCGCGGTACTTCGCCGAGGGCAAGGCATACCTGACCATCGCCGTCGGCTGCACCGGTGGTCAACATCGTTCGGTCGCGATCGCCGAGGAAATTGGAGCGCGTCTCGACGGACTCGACGTCGACGCCGCAGTGCGCCACCGCGACCTGCCGGAACCCGAGTGACTCTGCCCGGCCCGCCGCCCCGGGGCAATGAAGCCGGCGTGTCACTCGACCCCGATCCCTTGCTGGAAGCTCTCGAAGGCGCCCGATCCGGTCCCGCCGTTGCCGCCGTGGGCGGAGGGCACGGGCTGGCGCAGGCCTTGGGAGCCGTGAGTCGATATGCCGGCACCATCAACGCGGTGGTCACGGTTGCCGACGACGGAGGGTCCAGTGGCCGGTTGGCGCCGGACCTGGGGATACTGCCGCCCGGGGACATCCGGCAATGCCTGCTGGCGCTGACGCCGGACGATTCACCCTGGAAGCGTCTCTTCGACTATCGCTTCTCAGACGCCGACGTCGCCGGGCACTCGCTCGGGAACCTCCTGATCGCGGCGCTGGCAGACATCGAGGGGTCTTTCGAGGGAGGACTCCGCCTCGCGGAGCAGATGCTGCGTCCGATCGGCTCGGTGCTGCCCGCCGCCGGCCAACGCCTGCTGCTGGACGCGGTGGTCGACGACGCGACAATCACCGGCCAGGTCGCCATCGCCGAATCCCGCGGCCATATCTCCGAGCTGATGGTGCGCCCCGCCGAAGTCGATGCAAGTCCGCGAGCGGTCGAGGCGATTGCCGAGGCCGATCAGATCGTGCTCGGCCCCGGCAGCCTCTACACGTCGATCATGGCCGTTTTGGTGGTACCCGGAATCGTCGAGGCGATCAACGCTTCTCCCGCCAAGTTGGTCTACGTGTGCAACCTCATCACGCAGGACGGCGAGACTCTCGGCATGGACGGCGCCGACCATCTCGACGCCCTCATCAGCCTGACGGGGATGAGGTCCCCCAATGCTATTGTCGCCAATACGACGACGATCGCCATCGAGCCTCCGCTCACGGCGGTACTCGCCGACGAAGAAACGATTGCCACCTATGGCGTCGACGTGGTCGGGGCGGATCTTGTAGACCCGGTGGCAACATGGCCTCGCCACGACGCGGCCCGCTTAGGCGGGGTATTGGCCCGGTTGGTTTAACTCTCAGAAAGCACGAGGAAAAGATGAAGGTAGCGATCAATGGCTTTGGTCGAATCGGGAGGAACTTCTTCCGGGCGGCAAAGAAGTCGAATGCTCCAATCGACATTGTGGCCGTCAATGATCTGACGGATGCGGCCACGCTGGCCTATCTACTCAAAAACGACTCGGTTCACGGCCGCTTTGGCGGCCAGGTCGAAATCGTCGACGGTGATCTGGTTGTCGATGGTGACCGCTTCAAAGTCTTCTCGGAGCGGGATCCCGAGAACCTCCCGTGGGGTGAGCTCGACGTCGACGTTGTGATCGAGTCGACCGGCTTCTTCACCAAGCGTGATTTGGCTGCCAAGCACCTCGAAGCCGGAGCCGGTCACGTGCTGATCAGTGCCCCCTGCGGGGATGCCGACATCTCGCTGGTGCTCGGAGTCAATGACGACAAGCTTGATCCGGCAGTCCACAAGGTCATCTCCAACGCGTCGTGCACCACAAACTGCATCGCACCGATGGCCAAGGTTCTCCACGATTCCTTTGGCGGCATCACCCAGGGCATGTTCACGACGGTTCACGCCTACACGAATGACCAGAAGATCCTCGATCTGCCGCACAAGGACCCGCGCCGCGGCCGAGCGGCTGCCGCCAACATCATCCCGACCTCGACGGGCGCCGGCACCGCGGTCGGCATTGTGCTTCCGGAACTCAACGGCAAGCTCGAGGCCAAAGCCCTGCGGGTGCCGGTACCGGATGGGTCGATCACCGACCTCGTAGCCACGGTCGCCCAGGAGGTGACTGCCGCCGATGTCAACGCCGCTTTCAAGGCCGCGGCCGAGGGCCCTCTCAAGGGCATTCTGCGCTATACGGAAGAACCGATCGTCTCGACCGACATCGTGGGCGACGGCCACAGTTGCATCTTTGATGCTGGGATCACCGTGGCCAGCGGCAACATGGTGAAGGTGTTCGGCTGGTACGACAACGAGTGGGGATACTCGAGTCGTCTGGTCGATCTCGTACAGCGTCTCGGCTGATTTGGACCTGCCTTCACTCGATTCGCTGGACGTCACCGGGAAGACGGTTCTGCTACGAGCCGATCTGAATGTGCCGCTCGACCCCGCCGGCGCCGTCACCGATGACTTCCGGCTCAGGGCGAGCCTGCCGACCATCAACGAGCTCCGTTCCCGCGGGGCCCGTGTCGTGGTTTGCTCCCACCTGGGGAGGCCAAAGGGTCAACCGGATCCGAAGCTCACGATGAACGCCGTTGCGGCGCGTCTTGAAGAGCTTGGAGGCTTTCCAACCGTCAAGGTCGACAGCGTTGTTGGCCCGGATGCCGCCGCGGCGATTGCCGCGGCGGGCGAATCGGTCGTGGTCCTCGAGAACGTCCGTTTCGAAGCCGGTGAGACGAGCAACGACGCGAGCCTGAGCCGGGCAATGGCAGACCTGGCCGACGTCTTCGTCCTGGATGCATTCGGGAGTGCCCATCGGGCGCACGCCTCGACGGTCGGAGTGGCAGCGCTGCTACCGGCCGCGGCCGGCCGGCTTCTGGAGGATGAGGTTCGTGCGCTTCGCCGGCTCCTGGAGGCGCCGGCGAAGCCCTTCGTTGTGGTGCTCGGCGGGGCGAAGGTGTCCGACAAGCTGGCCGTGATGAAACACCTGCTGCCGAGAGTCGACCTGATGCTGGTCGGCGGGGGGATGTGTTTCACATTGCTCAAAGCCGGGGGCTACGAGGTGGGCAAGTCGCTGCTGGAGGAGTCCTTGCTGGGCGAGGTCGAGGACCTTCTCGAGTCCAAAGACGGCGGCAAGATCGTGCTCCCGCTCGACATCGTTGCGGCCGATCGATTCGCCGCCGACGCGGAACACGGGATTGTTCCGGCGACCGCCATCCCGGACGACACGATGGGGCTCGATATCGGGCCCGATTCGGTCGACCGCTTCGGCGGAGTGATCGTGTCCGGTCAGTCGATCTTCTGGAACGGGCCGATGGGCGTCTTTGAATGGGAGCCGTTCCGTCAAGGCACCGCGGGAGTGGCGGCCGCTGTGGCCGATTGCCCGGGGTTCACCGTGGTGGGCGGCGGGGACAGCGTGGCCGCCCTCCGCATGTTGGACCGCGACGATCAGGTAAATCACGTATCGAGCGGTGGGGGTGCCGGCCTCGAGATGCTGGAGGGCAAGGAGCTACCGGGAATCGCGGCACTGCGCAACTGACCGTTGGCGGAGCGGCGACGGATTGAGAAGTCGAAGGAGAAAGGTCGGAGAGCAATGCGAAAAGACCTGATCGCAGGCAACTGGAAAATGCACGCTACGCATTTGGACACGATCCAAATGGTGCAGAAGCTTTCCTACCGATTGAACGATTCGGATCACGAGCGGGTCGATGTAGTCGTGTGCCCACCATTCACGGCGCTGCGCTCGGCCCAAACCGTCATCGAGACGGACCACCTCCGAATCAAGCTGGGCGCGCAAAACTGCCACTGGGCCGAGTCGGGTGCGTACACCGGCGAGATCTCACCAGCGATGCTCGCCAAACTGTCCGTTACCTATGTGGTGGTCGGTCACTCGGAACGGCGGCACATCTTCGGCGAGGTGGATGCCGACATCAACCGCAAGGTCAAGGCGGTGTTCGAAGGCGCCATGACCCCGATCCTGGCTGTCGGGGAGACGGAGCAAGAGCGAGCGGACGAAATGACCGAGGAGCGCGTACGCTCCCAGTTTGTGGCAGGCACTACGGGTTTGACGCAAGATCAGATCAGCTCATTGGTTGTTGCGTATGAACCAGTGTGGGCTATTGGCACAGGAAAAACCGCGACGCCCGAAGACGCCCAGAATGTGTGCGGATTCATCCGGGATCTGGCGGCCGAAAGCTCCGGCAACGCGGCCGACCATATGCGGATTCTCTATGGTGGGTCGGTGAATCCGGGCAATGTGGCCGCGATAATGGCCAAGCGTGATATCGATGGGGCGCTGGTCGGTGGCGCCAGTTTGGACCCGGATACCTTCGCATCAGTAATCAGATATTGGGTATAAATCCTCCATGACACCGGCTACTATGCCTCAAGGTAGGTGAGGGAAAAGGCGGAGCAGATATGGGCTGGGAGCCCTTCCACGTAATCACGGAATTCGAAGTCGGGCGTCGGATCGGATGGGAATTTGATCCAGGCGCCTTCAGGGGCCATCTCGACGCCGTTTGCGACGAGTTGGAAGCGCGTGAGGACACCATCGAGTTCAGGATCGGCTGCGATCTCGTCACCGAGCGCGTCGAGCTCGATATGGTGGTCATCGCCAAGAGCCCCCAGGATGCTCTGGAGCGGGCTCGTAGCGATCTAGGCGCCGCGATCCGCCAAGCCGGCGCCAAACACGAGGGGCTCCTGGAGTGGACCGACGAGGCCAAGGTTCGCCCGCATGCGAATGCATGGTCCGGGCTCCGTACTCCCCAGTGGACCCGCCGCCGGCTCGAGCTCAAGGTCTAGATCTAAATCGGGGGCGGCTGCCGGGGAGCGCCGCGCCTGTAGTGTTGCTCGGAACACCGCGACGGAGGCATATGCGGAGGTTCGTGGCCATCATCGCCGCCGGCGTGCTCACGGCGACGGCTTGTTCAGATCGCGGGACGATTTCGGAGGAGACTGTCGCCTCGAGCGCGACACGTGCGCCGACCACCGTGGCATCCAGCGCGACCACTGCGGCGCCGACCACCACGACGTCACCGGGTGATACCGCCACGACCTCTTCCGAGCCCAACATCACCTTCGACCCGGCAACGCCGCGCTACGAGGGAGAAGTGACAATCGGCGGCGTTGAAGAACCGCTGACGCTCAATCCATATGCTCCCGGGGGTCAGGAGCGGGCCGTATCCATAGTCGGGCAGGCTCACCTCAGCGGTGTCTTTGACATTGATCCGGACACGCTCGAGTTGATTCCGGAGCTGGTCGTGGCGGTTCCGACAGTCAGCAACGGAGGCGTGGTTCTCAATGACGACGGTTCGATGGACGTCACCTGGGAGCTTCTGCCCGAAGCTCGCTGGTCCGACGGCAAAGCGGTAAGTGGTGCCGACCTCGAATTCACGCTGATGTTCCGGGAGGCCAGCGGCGAGTGCTCCGAATTGGGAGTCTCGGCTCCCGCGCTGCCCACCTTGGTGGAGGAAGGGATGGTCGTGGGGGACAAGAGCCTCACCCTGCGATTCGAGACCGCTTCGCTCCAGCACGAGCTGCTCTTTCGGTGGGTCGTTCCCAGTCACGATGTCGCCGAGTCGGACTACTGCCTGGACTGGAATACGGAGATGTGGTCGGCGGCCGGCCCGTTCATCTTCGCCGGCTGGGATCGTGAGGGCGATGACCGCGCCATCCGGTTCACTCGCAACGAGAACTACTGGAAGGCCGACTCAGAAGGGCGCCAACTGCCGTACCTGGACGCCGTCGAATTCAAGTATGTGTCGAGTGCTGAAGAACTGATCGGCGGATTCTCCGAGGAGGAATACGATGTCGTGAGCCCATCGGTACCCGTCGGGGAGATCCCCGTGGACCGCTGGGATGAGAGGGGCGCCGACGTCCAGATTGTCCCGGGTCTCATCTGGGAGCATCTCAACTTCCAGTTCGGACCGGCGAACCGCAATTCCGCATCGATGAACCAGTATGTCGACTTCCGTCGGGCCATTGCTCGCGGCATCGACAGGCGGGCCCTTCTGGATGCGGTCGGGGCCGACAACATGGAAGTTCTCGACGGATTCCTCACCCGGTTCACGGCACCGGCCAGCGGCCAACCCTGGAGCGTATACAGCCACGATCTCGGAGAAGCGCGTCGGCTGCTGGCTGCGGCGTGTGAGCAGGCCGCACGCGACTGTGTCGCCGAACCACCACGTATTGTCTACTCGACGACTTCCAATGCCGATTTTCGGCCCGCGGTCGCCGAACAACTGACGATCCAGCTGGCAGCCGCCGGGATCGATGTCGAGCTCGATTTGGAGGACTCGCAGATCTTCTTCGGCGATACCGTTCAAGACGGCACATGGGACGTCGGTAGCTGGGCGTGGGCAGGCGTATCCGGCTCTGCCGGGATTGTGGAGTTCTTCGACCGGTTCGATCCGGCTGAACCAGGAGCCGATTCCCGGAGTTTCTATAACTGGGGCACTCCGGGCTCGACGGTTGATGCCGACGAGGCAGTCCTCTTGTTCAGAACCCTGCTCGATCGGATGCGATCGACGACGGATGCCCCCGAGGTGTTTCTGCTGGCTCGCCAGGCAGAGCAGCTTCTGGCCGATCAGGTGGTCATCATTCCGCTGGGCGCCCAACCGGTTGTGGGCGCGGTCTGGTCCGACGAGATCCGGGGCTACCGGATGAACCCATCGCCCGCCGGCCATACGTGGAACATCGAGCACTGGTATCGCGTCGGGGAGTGACCGTCGCCTGCTCGGTGATCAGTACCCCGTGTCCATTACGTTGACTCCCGACAGGCTCTCGTCTTCATCGAGTTTCTCCAGGGTGACCCACAGCCGCGGATAATCGCGTCGGGCCACACCAACCCACAACTCCACCTCTCCGGCGGCAGCGAAAGTGCCTGCCGAAACGTGCACCGCGTCGCTGGTCAGCCAGAACTCGTAGACAGATCCGGTGGGAGCGTCCGGCAACCCGGCAATGTTGAGTCGAAGCCGGGTGCCACCCTCCTCGTTCCAGCCCTTGACCGAGGCAGTCGCGGCGGGCGCCGCCTCGGTTCCCGGCATGGCGACCTCCCAGTCGGGCGCGGGTGGGCGGGTGGCGATACCGAGCCCGACGGCGACGACAACGGCGGCTGCCACGGCTGCGAGCCGAGTCCACGCCTTGGCCCGCCGGCGAGGCTCCCGGACCGCTGCCGCCGGCGAACCGGAGATCATCGCTACCACCTGGTCGGCGATGTGCGGTGCCGGCTCCAGCCACATGGCGCGGCCGGACAGAGCGCTACGGGTCGTATCGAGGGCGCTGCGCTCATCGCGGCATGCGGCGCACGCGGCGAGATGGGCCAGCTCGTCGTCGCCGGCGTCGCCTGCGAGGTACAAGGTTCGAGCGCGGTCACACGTCATGCCGTTGCCTCATCGAGGTGGGCGAGCAAAGTCGCCAGTCGTTGGTGAGCCCGATACGACCTGGACTTGACCGTGCCCAGAGCCACATTCAGTCTTCGGGCGGTCTCTGCCTGAGTCAAGCCCAGGAAGTAGATGGCCTCGATGACGGCTTGCTGTTCGGCGGGCATTTCGTCGATGGCGAGCCGGATTTGCCACGCTTCCCACGTGTGCTCGAATGTCTCGGGAAGCGCCGCCATATCGGTGTCGAAGGGCTCACGGCCCTGGTGACGTCGCTCACGTCTGTGTACGTCCACCGCAGCCCGGCGGGCGATGGCGTAAAGCCATGGTGCGGGATCGCGGTCCGTGTCGAACCGACCGGCGGCGCGCCAGGCCTGCAGGAAGGTGGCTTGGACGGCCTCCTCCGCCAGGCTGCGATCTCGGAGCGCCGAGTAGGTCACGGTGAACACCGCCTTTGCATATCGGTTGTAGAGCGCGCGCACCGCCTCGGGATCGCCTGCTGCGAACCGACGCAGTATCTTGCTGCTCAGGGGCCGAGCAATGCCCGCCATCTGCCTTCCAGCCGTCATTGAGACCACCCCCAGGGGGGTGGCTATTACGGCTTACAGTACGGCTGCGCCCGCCCTTTGGTTCCCACCGGCCCTGCACGAAGGCCTACGGCACCGCTTCGCCGGTCGGGGTGATGACGAACCACACGTCGTTGAGTCCTTGGCCGTTGGTGTGGCCGGGGGCGGCATCCCCGGCGAAGAAGTACAGCGGCCAGGAGTTGTAGGTGGCTTGGCTGGTGCCGTCATCTCGGATCGTGGTTCCGAGAAGAGTTGCCTCGATTCCGGGGCCCGCCGTGGCTTCGCCGAGCACAGGCGGCCAGGCGGCCGCGCAGTCGTCGGTGCAGACGCTGGGCCCGGAGTCGTCGGGGGTGAACAGGTAGAGAGTGTTGCCGGCGGCGTCGACGAGGATCTGTCCCAGCGCCGAATCCGCTACCCCGAGAGCCATCGATGGTCCCGGCGGGGCGGTGGTGACGGCCGCCGATGTCGAAGACTGTACGACTGACGTCGTCGGCGCCGCCGTCGTGGCGGGCGCGGCTGTTGTGGCCGGCGCGGCCGTTGTCTCGGTCGTGTTGGTCCCTCCGCAGCCGGCCGTCCCGAGTACGAGGATGCCGCCGAGTATTGCCAGTCGATAGATCATGCGCCGCCTCCGGCTTCGTTGGTGGTTGTCGTGGTCCTCTACGGCGGTCGCCGCAAGAAGGTTCCCCCTGGGTCGGCCCCAGCGGTTGGGAGGCGCGCCGCCGGCCACGGCGCGACGTCTTACACTTCGTGCCATGGCACAACTCATCTTGCTAAGACACGGACAGAGCACCTGGAACCTCGAGAACCTCTTCACCGGGTGGACCGACGTCCCTCTCACCGAGCATGGGATGTCGGAAGCGGCCACGGCCGGTCGGCTGCTCCGGGAGGCGCATCTCCTGCCGGAAGTGGCTCACACGTCGCTGTTGCGCCGGGCCATCGACACCCTCAACATCACCCTCGCCGAGTGTGACCGCGGTTGGATTCCGGTGGATCGGCACTGGCGGCTCAACGAGCGCCACTACGGAGCGCTCCAGGGTCTCGACAAGAAGCAGACGGCGGCAGAGCACGGCGCCGATCAGGTGCACATCTGGCGGAGGTCGTACAACACGCCGCCGCCAGCACTGGCGGCCGACGACGAGCGTCACCCCGGCCATGACATCCGCTACGCCGATCTGGCGCCGGAGATACTGCCGGCCACGGAGTGCCTGGAGGACGTAGTAGAACGAATGATGCCGTACTGGTACGACGCCATCGTGCCGCAACTACGCGCCGGCAAGGTTGTGATCGTCGCGGCTCACGGCAACAGCCTGCGGGCCCTCGTCAAACACCTCGACGGCATCTCAGACGAAGAGATCCCCAACCTGAACATCCCCACTGGAATCCCGCTCGTTTACGAACTGGATGGAGACCTCCACAAAGTGAGCGGCGCCTACCTCGGTGATCCCGCGGCGGCCGCGGCGGCAGCCGCGTCGGTAGCCAATCAGGCGAGTACCGGCTGATCTTCGATCGGGGCAGTCCTGGCAGGATTTGCCTAGCGAAGACTTGCACAAGAGGCCGACACGCTCCATACTCGCGCCCGTAACCCGCCGATCGTTTGGCGGGATTGCGTGTGAAAGGGACTCCCTTGCTAGCTGGGATCATTGCGGCAGTCCACGTGATTGTTTCCTTACTTGTCATCTTCCTGATACTGCTTCACGCGGGTCGGGGAGGTGGCATGTCCGACATGTTCGGAGGAGGCATGAGCAGTGGCAATATCGGCGGTTCGACCGTGGTTGAAAAGAACCTCGATCGACTGACCGTTGCCGCCGGAATCCTGTTTGCTATCTCCACCATCGCTTTGACGCTGGCTTGGAGATAGCGCCGCGTTAAACCGGCGTGGCGAAGATCTAGCTCGGGAACCGAGGCAAAAACAATAAGGAGGCAAAACCTTGACTCGACTGTGGCATAGCCGCCCAGTGGTGTTTGGGGCATTGATCCTCGCGTTTGCTCTCGTCGCCGCTGCTTGCGGCGACTCGACAGACACGGCGGACGATTCAACAACCACCGCGGCGCCCACGACTGAGGCTCCGACCACCACGGCAGCGCCGACGACGGCCGCGCCAACGACCACCGAGGCGCCTGGCAAGCCCTACGGCGGCGAGGCAATCGTGGCAAACGATCAGGAGCCCGCAACACTCAATACATTCGCACCGGGTGGTGACAACTCGATTGTCTCCATCATCGGGCAGAGCTACTTCTCCGGCGTCCAGGAGATCGACGGGTTTACCCTCGAGCTGATTCCCGAGATGGTCACCGAATTGCCAACCGTCGCCAACGGCGGTGTGACCGTCAACGCCGACGACACGATGACGGTGCGCTACGAAATCGTCGACGAAGCAATGTGGTCCGACGGAGAGCCGATTACGGGTGAGGACTTCCAGTTCACGCTGGACATCATTCTCAACCCGGATCTTCCGATCTTCCGGGCGACGTACGAGGACATTGTCGACTCCAGCTTCACGGAGAAGACGTTCGAGTACACGCTCTCGGCTCCGACGACGCAGTACGAGTTGCTATTCGGCAACATCATTCCGAAGCACGCCGTTGAGGGCACCGACTTCATCGGTGACTGGAACGACAAGATGTGGCCGTCCGCCGGTCCGTTCATCTTGGACACGTGGCAGAAGGGCGAGTTCGTCAAGGTTGTCCGCAACGACAACTACTGGCGCAACGATCCCGAGACCGGGCAGCAGCTGCCCTATCTCGATTCCGTCGTGTTCCGCTTCATTCCGGAGACCGAGTCGATCATCAATGCGTTCCGCGCTCGTGAGATCGACGTGATTCAGCCCCCGCCCTCGACCGACACCATCGAGACCCTCCAGGCCCTCGAGCCTGAAGGCGCCGTCGTTGAGGTCCTTTCGGGGCCGGTTTGGGAGCACCTGAACTTCCAGTTCGGCGTAAACCGGCTCACCAGGAACCCTGATTCCCCGAACACCAGCTTGAACTACCGCAAGGCTGTTGCCCACGCGGTGGACAAGACCACCATCGTCGACGAGATCTTGGCCGGCCAGGTTGAGCCGCTCGACTCGTTCGTGGACGTGTTCGCCCCGACGCTGTCACAGGCATCCTGGGCGCAGTACAACTACGACCCCGAGACGGCCAAGTCATACGTCGAGGCCGCCAAGGCTGACCTAGGCGTCGACACGATCAAGACCGTCTTCTCGACGACATCGAACAACGATGCTCGCGTGAAGCTGTCCGAACTGTTCGTCGACATGTTCACCGAAGCGGGAATCGACTACACGAACTCCCTCGAAGATTCTCAGATCTTCTTCGGTGAGACCCTCGACTTCGGCAACTGGGACCTCGGTGAGTGGGCCTGGAGCTCCTCTCCTGGCTTCTCCTCGCTGGTCGGTCTGTTCGACCTGTTCGACCCGGAGCTCGCTCCGCCGGATGGTCAGAACTACTACCGCTGGGGTACCCCGGAGGTCACCGGTCAAGAGACCGAGGGCTTCAACCAGGCCGCCTCCGACCTGATTGATGAGAACACGACTCGGTTCGCCGAGATCCGTGACCAGCTCAACTCGTCGGTGGACAATGACGTGTTGATCCCGCTGATCGCCGAGGCTGAGACAATCCTCGCCGACCAGGTTGTCATCATTCCGCTGTACGCCCGGCTGGTGACGGCCGCGGTTTGGGGTGATGAGATCGGTGGCTTCAAGCACAACCCGACGCAGGCCGGTGAGACCTGGAACATGGAAATGTGGTACCGCGTAGACATGTAGAGATACCTATCTCTATCTGATACACGTATCAGTGAAGCCGGGGTCCCGCAAGGGGCCCCGGCCTCTTTGTGCAGGGTCGCGCGCCGCCCGGGCCGGACAAGATGCACCTGTCGGCGAGGCGGCAGTTGTCTGCGGGTGCGTTCAACCTTCGCTAGTGTGGATTGAGCACGCGGGCCGGAGGCAAGCTCATGCTGGCATACATAATTCGACGGCTGGTCTACGGCGTCGTCACGCTGGTGGCCTTGAGCCTCGTAGTCTTTCTGCTGATTCAGGCTTCCGGCGGTGGGCCACTCGACCGTCTCAAGCTCAACCCCAGGGCGCAGAACCTCATCGCCCAACTCACCGAGCAGTGGGGGCTCGACAAGCCGGTCATGCAGCAGTACTTCACCTGGCTGAAGAACTTCGTGACGCCGGCAGATGTCCCTGCGGCCGACGGGCTCATCGTGCTGTTCGGCAAGATCGGGCTCCGCGGGCTCACTCCGATCGTTCTCGTCCTGTCTGCCGGTGCGTACACCGTGTGGGCTTTCCTGGTGAAGATCGGTCAGGCATGGTGGCGGCCGGTGCGTGCGTTCAGCCTCGTGTTCGTGTGGCTCATCGCTCTGTGGCTCGCCAAGTCTCGCCTCGTGTTCTCCTTGACGTGGGGAGAATCGTTCCGCGGTGACGGACCGGTGTGGGACAACATTTTCGGTGCGGCCGGAGCAACCTTCCGGCTGGGTCTGGCGGCGCTCGTCATGGCGCTGATCATTGGTATACCGCTCGGCATTTACCAGGCGATCCGGCAGTACTCGTTCTTCGATCAGGTGGGCACAACTCTGTCCTTTGTCGCGTTTTCGACTCCCATTTTCATAATCGCGGTGGGCTTCCAACTGTTGCTAGCGCTCTACCTGGAGAAATGGACCGGGGTGAAGCTGTTCTTCGTCACCGGTATGTCCGACTCCAGCTACGGCGACTTGGGCTTCATGGCGCAGATGGGAGATATCGTGCGCCATCTGACGCTGCCTGCGATGTCGATTGCATTGATCTCGATTGCCGGGTACGCCCGTTTCCAGCGAGCGTCGATGCTCGAGGTGATGCACAGCGACTACCTGCGGACCGCCAAAGCCAAGGGCTTGCCGCGGCGTCGGGTCATTCTCAAGCACGCGCTGCGCAACGCTTTGATTCCGATCGTCACGCTGGTCTCGCTCGACGTTGCCGGGATCATCGGCGGGGCCATCATCACCGAGTCGATCTTTGGATGGCCGGGAGTGGGGCGCCTCTATATCCAGGCGATCAACGCGGTCGACTACCCGACAATCATGGCGGTTGTGATGTCGATTGGTATAGGAATAGTCATGATGAACATCGTCGCCGATATTCTGTACGGAGTCCTCGACCCGCGCGTCAGATATGACTGATCTGTTGAACCGTCCCGGCGACGGGGCATCAGACGACGCCGAGGGCCTTGCGGTCGAGCCGATAACGCAGTGGGATCTATTCATCGCCCGGCTGCGGCGCCATCGTTTGGCCATGATCTCGTCCATCTTCCTGTTCGTGGTCATCATCATCTCGTTCGTCGTCGGCCCGCTTCTCAAATGCGACAAGGGCGCCACCGAGTGCGAATTCCCCCAGTTGTGGGATCACACCCAAGGCCTCAAGGATGACGACGATCGCCTCCTCGTCAACATCGCTCCGCGTGGCTCGATCCCATTCGGCACCGACGAGTTGGGCCGCGACGTGCTCACCCGGGTGGTGCGTGGTGGGCAGGCGAGCCTCACTGTGGGCATCGTCACCGGACTGCTTGTGGCTTCGCTGGGCACCGTCGTCGGGGCCCTCGCCGGCTACTACCCGGGGGTCGTCGATCAGGCGCTCATGCGGTTCACAGACCTCATCCTGGGGTTACCGCTATTGCCCGTCGCCATCGTTGTCGGGCGCCTGTTACCGGAGCTGACATTCTTACCTGATTGGATGCAATCGGGCCCATGGGGGATTGCCTTCTTATTGGGCTTCTTGCTGTGGGGCAGTCTGGCGCGGATCGTGCGAGCCGAGTTCCTGTCGCTCCGTGAAAAGGAATTCGTCGAGGCCGCCCGCGCTGCCGGCGCCAGCGACCGGCGAATCATTTTCCGCCACATCCTGCCGAATGCCATGAGCCCGATCATCGTTCAGACGACGCTCATCATCGGGGCAGCGATCATCATCGAGGCGGCGCTGTCCTTCCTTGGTTTTGGGGTGAGGCCGCCAACGCCCACCTGGGGTGGCATGGCCGCGTCCGGTGCGGGCGTCGCCGTGCGTGGCTTCTGGTGGGAGCTCGTGTTCTCGGCATCCGCTCTTGTCATGACTGTGCTCGCAGTGAACTTCATCGGGGACGGTCTTCGCGACGCTCTCGATCCGACGCAGACCATCGAGAGAAAGTAACGACACTTGGCCGCGCAACCCCTTTTGTCCGTCAAGGATCTTCGTACCTACTTCACCACCGAAGAAGGTGTCGTGCGTGCGGTCGACGGCGTCTCGTTCGACATGATGGCGGGGGAGCGGCGCGGGGTAGTCGGGGAGTCCGGCTCCGGTAAGTCGGTGACCGCCATGTCGATCATGCGCCTCATCGAGCCGCCGGCAGGGGAGATCGTCACCGGCACGATCGAATTCCAAGGCCAGAACCTGTTGGCCCTGCCTGAGGACGACATGCAGGACGTCCGCGGCGGCAGGATCGCGATGATCTTCCAGGACCCGATGACGTCACTCAACCCGGTGTACACGGTCGGGGATCAACTCATCGAAACCATCATGCTCCACCAGCATGTCAGTAAGCATGACGCCCGCCGGATCGCCGCCGATGCCCTCGGCGACGTCCAGATTCCTGAGCCGATGGCGCGCCTCGACGACTATCCGCACCAGTTCTCCGGCGGCATGCGGCAGCGTGTGATGATCGCAATGGGCCTTTCGTGCAACCCGGATCTGTTGATCGCCGACGAGCCCACCACGGCGCTCGACGTGACGACTCAGGCTCAGATCATGGACCTCATGCTCAAGCTGGCCGAAGATCGTGGAACGGCAGTCATGTTGATCACGCATGATCTTGGTGTCGTCGCCGGCTTTTGTGACACGATCCAGGTGATGTATGCGGGCGGCATCGTCGAATACGGAAATGCGACGGATCTGTTCGGCAATCCGCAGCATCCGTACACGTGGGGCTTGTTGGGATCCATGACGCGGCTCGACGAGTCGCATACGGAGCGTTTGCACTCGGTGCGGGGAGCGCCGCCGTCTCTGATCAACCCGCCGCTCGGGTGCCGCTTCAATCCGCGCTGCGACTTCGTGCAGGATATCTGCCACGACAGCTATCCGGCCCTGCGCGAGAGCGGGCGGGAATCGCAGATCGCCGCCTGTCATCTCGCTACCGAGCTCGACCTCAACACGATCGATGTGACGGGGGTGGTCGGATCGTGACCGACGTGATCCAACCGGCCACAATTCCCGGAGTGGGTGATCTCCCGAGCGATGTTTTGATCCGCGTGGACGGCCTCGTCAAGGAATTCCCGATCAAGCGGGGCGTGTTCTTCAAGAAGCAGATCGGCGCGGTGCAGGCCGTCTCCGGCATCTCCTTCGAGATCAAGTCGGGGGAAACGCTGGGGCTTGTCGGCGAGTCGGGTTCGGGGAAGTCCACCGCAGCCCGCTGCATTCTGCGGCTTCTCGAGCCGACGGCCGGGAACGTCTACTTCCAGAAGACACAGGATCACGGCGCGGACCTGCCCCCGATCGTTGAGATCGCGCACGCGGACAAGCAGACGATGCGGATCTTGCGCGAAGAGATGCAGATTGTCTTCCAGGACCCGTTTGCCAGCCTGAATCCCCGGATGACGGTGGCAAGTATCGTCTCGGAGCCGTTGATCGTGCACGGAGTCGGTTCCGCTGAGGAGCGCCTCGAGAAGGTGAAGGACCTGCTCCGGGTCGTCGGTCTCAGCCCGGAGCACACCAACCGCTATCCGCATGAGTTCTCCGGCGGCCAGCGCCAGCGCATCGGCATCGCCCGCGCCCTGGCTCTCAACCCGGCGCTGATCGTCCTCGACGAGCCGGTGTCGGCCCTCGATGTTTCGATTCAGGCCCAGGTGTTGAACCTGCTGGCCGACCTCCAGGATGAGCTGGGCCTCACCTACCTCTTCATTGCTCATGACCTATCCGTGGTGCGGCACATCTCCGACCGGGTCGCGGTTATGTACCTCGGCAAGCTCGTTGAGGTAGCCGACCGCGACGACATGTATGAGAGGCCAATGCATCCGTACTCCCATGCTCTGCTTTCGGCCGTGCCGATTCCGGACCCGGAGCTGGAGCTGAAGCGGAAGCGAATTCTGCTCGAGGGCGATATTCCCTCTCCGGCGAACCCTCCGGCGGCGTGCCGCTTCCACACAAGGTGCCCGAAGTTCGTCGAGGGCCATTGCGACACGGAGGAGCCGATGTTGCGGGAGCTCGAGCCGGGCCACTGGGCAGCGTGCCACTACCCGGAAGTCCAGCAGCTGTTCTAGCCGAAGCTCCTGTTGCCCCTTCGATTGGCCGGACTAGACGGCTGCCCAGGTATAATCGCCGCCGCTGTTCAAGTCGGAGTGGCGGAATTGGTAGACGCGCTAGGTTGAGGGCCTAGTGAGCTTTGTGCTCGTGGAGGTTCGAGTCCTCTCTCCGACACCGGGGTCCCGCCTGCGGCGGGACCTTTCGAGTTTCTGCTGCGCAGAAACTGGTGGGTCGGTGGTTGGGCGACGACCCGGTCATCTTGGCGGTAGGTGATGTCGCTTGGTGGTGGGTGTCCGGCCGAGCAGGCCTTCGAGGCGGCGACGTTCTTGGTTGGTCTTGGCGGATCCACTTGCCCACAGCCGAGGCGGCTTCGGGTTCGGTCCTCACGATGGCGCGGTAGCGCCCTATCTGCATGTAGACGCGGTTGGCCCGAGGTGAAGGTGTTCGGCAACGTGATGGACCACTGCATGCAAGACGTGGTCGCCAGGTTCCGGATCATCCGCGACCGGGACTCAGGCTGACCGGCCGGATCACACCGGTGCCACCGCACTCCGCTCGGCCAAGTGGGAGACCACATGACGGGCGTCTACCTGTACCCCGGTCAGGGTCTCCGACCACACGGCGTGAAGGAAGAACAACCCGACGAAGTAGAGCCCGGGTGACTCCTCCACGATCCCGCGTTGGTGGCGGGGCTTGCCGTCGTCGTCGAACACAGCGAGGTCGATCCAACTGAACCCCGGGCGATAGCCAGTGCACCAGATCACGTTGGCGACCTCCAGCGTGTCACCCGACTCCGTCACCGGCAGCCCGTCGACCACACCGCCGATCCGATCGACCCGTCCGACGCCGGCCTTCGCCAGCTCCTTCGGTCGGATCCGGACGAGCGGCGCCGACTTGGTGAGCATCTTCGGCCGGAGCTTGCGCCCGATCGGCGTCGACGTGTTGAGCACGTTGAGCATCGCGAACCGGACCAGGCGGGTGCCGATGCTGCGCCCGAACCGCGACTCCAGCCGGAACGGGATCGCTCCCGATTCGGATCCCGAGACGATGGTCTGATGGTCGTGGGCGACCTCATAGGCGATGTCGGCCCCCGAGTTCCCGAGCCCGACGATCAGGGCCGGACCCGGCTGGAGCTGATGCGGGTTGCGGTAGTGCATCGAGTGCATCTGGACGATGGACGGGCTCAGATCCGGCGCGAAATCGGGCACGTAGGGGACCTGATAGTTGGCCATGGCGACCACGACATGGCGAGCCCGGTAGTTGTTCCCGCCGGCGGTAAGCACGTAATCTTCCCCGTCGCGACCGACCTGTGTCACCCGGGCACGGTGCCGGATCGGCAGGTCCATCGCCGCCGCGTAGTCCTCGAGGTAGTCGGCGATCTCGTTCTTGCCGATGAACCTGTTGCCCGGGCCCGGGTATGGCAGCCCTGGCAGGCCATTCATGCGCGTCGGGGTGAACAGGCGCAGTGAATCCCATCGGTTCCGCCAGGCGTCGCCCACGCGTTCACCGGCGTCGAGGATCAGGAAATCGATCCCCCGCGACTTGAGCTCGTAGCCGACGACGATGCCGGCCTGGCCCCCTCCGATGACGATGGTGTCGAATGTAGAGCGGTTCTCGGTGGTCATGTGTCCTCCTTGTGGCGACCGCCTCCAACGTATGGCAGGCGGGCGCGGAGGACTTCGGCGAAACCGCCCATTCTGCGAACTGACCCGAATGGGTGAGATCACCCATTCGGGTCAGAGGAGGCGGTGCTCGTAGGCGTATGCGGTGGCTGCAGTGCGGGACGAAACGCCCAGCTTGGTGAGGATGTTGCTCACGTGCCGATCGACGGTCCGTTCGCTCAACACCAGCTCTGCGGCGACCTCCCGGTTGGTGCGGCCTCCGGCAACGAGGGCGAGCACCTCCAGCTCCCGGGCCGTCAGGGCGCCCGTCCGGGGCGGCCGGCCGGTCGCCAGCTCCCGGGCGGCGTCGGCGTCCGGTGTCGCACCGAGAAGGGTGAAGACCGCCAGTGCTTCTGTGCTCTCCAGCGTGGCTGTCGCGTCGTCACCGAGCAGGCGGCACGATCGGGCGACACCCATCCTCGCCACTGCCGTCTCGTAGGGAGCGTCGAGCTGTGACCACAGAGTCCTGGCTCTGCCGAACGCGGCCAGCGCCTCGTCGGGTCGCTCTCGAGCGAGCAACACCTGGCCGCGGGCGTGGGTGGCGATGGCCGCGAGCGTGTCGGTCGAATACTGGTCTGCAATGACGCTCAATTCGTCCGCAGCCTTCTGGGCGGCGTCCAGGTCGCCGGCGGCGAGTCGAATCGTCACCGCGGCGGGGAGGACGCGGGCACGACCGATCGGATTGTCGACCTCGGCAAGCGCCGAGCCGATCGAGGCGGTCGCGCCGGGGCGGTCGCCTTCCGCCAGCCGTAGCAGTGACATCCCCGGCTGCGGCGACCACCCCCATCGGCTGGCCCTCCGATATGACTCATCGGCAGCTGGTAGATCGCCCTGCAATCGGTGCAGCTCACCCTGGCGGTAATGGGCCTGGGCGGCTGGGAACTGATTCATCCCCTCGTGGAAACTTCCGCTCGCCTCCCGAGCTTCGGCCAAGGCGCCCGCCCAGTCGCCCCGCAGCTGCAACAGCTCGGCCCGGTGGGTGAGGCACTGACCTGTGAAAGCGACCATCCCCGGCTGGTTGACGCACCACTCGGTGAGCGCCTCGGTCCAGCGGTGGGCCCGCCGCAGCGCATGCACCGAATGGCAGCCCTCGATCACTCCGCAGTAGACGATGCCGGTCACGACCGGGGACAGCTCGTCGGCGAGGACGGCCACCATCGCCTCGTCGAGCAGTTGGAGACCCTCGGGAACGTCGCCCTGCAGCATTCGGGCCCGGCCCTGCTCGAACACGCCGAGTGCCACGAGATCGGGCTCCTCGAACCGCTGACCGATTTCGATCGCCGCCGCGGCCGCTTGATACGCTGCGACATGGTCGCCGGCCATGGCCGCCTGGATGACCTCGGGCAGCTTGAGGTATCCGGCCTCGACCGAATCGCCCTCGTGGCGGCTCAGTAGCCTTTGTGCTCGTCCCAGCCAACCCGAGGCGGCCTCCCACTGACCTCGCAACGCCAAGTTGATGCCGATCCAGAACGCGGCCCGAACCGCCCGAAGTGCCGCGCCGGCCTCCAGGTATTGGTGGTGGGCGCGCTCGAGGGCGCGCACCGATTCGGGATCGCGGCCGACCATATACGCGGCGGTGGCGAGCTGCTCCAGATCCTTGGCCTCCAGGGGCTGCGCGGCGTCCGCCTCCGACAGCAGTTCAAAGGCGTCGGCCCAGGAGCGGGCATCGGCTGCCGCCTTCCCGCGATCGATCATATCCATCCGGTCGTCCACCGGTCCGATTCCTTTCCGTAACACCGCTGCGCAGACCATGCCACCCGAGGCCGGGTGTACGCAACCGGCCACCGCTTCGGTACTCGTCTGTCACGGTTGCGCCCGAGCTGTGAATCGTCTGAGTGCCTCACCCGACAGCGATCGACGTCATGAACGCCGCTAGCCGTCTAGTCCGCGACCGCAACGGCTCTCCGACATCGGCTCCCAGAAAAACCACATCAGCTACTTGCATTAGAGGCCTCTGATCGGAGCCGCACCTCACGGTACCCGGCTATTGGCCCGTCGACTGATTCCGCTTCTGACGGACTCTCGGCACCTCGTCGGCGATCACTTGTGGATCAGGAGATCGAACACCGGGTCGGCGGAGGAGTTAAGGTCGGCGGCAACCGCGGTGATATGGGAGATTCACCGGGTGCAACCTGGGAGGAATATCGTGAGTCCCAAGAACTCGCTGGTAATCGCGTCCGCCATAGTATTGATCCTTGCGGCATGCGGTGGTGACGACAGCGGAGATGGCGACGGCGTCACCACCCAGGCGCCAGATGTGGTCAACGACGACGGTGGCGCGGCCCCGACATCGACGACTGCTGCACCAGCCACGACGGAACCGGCGGAGACGGGTGGAGCGGACACCCCCGCGGTCACCGAGATGGGAAGCTTCACCGTCGACGGCACGGAATTCGCAGTGACCTTCCTCAACAGGTGCATCCCATTCAGCGGGCCGGACTCAGAAGATATCGACCTCCAACCAATTGCCCAGGGTCAGGGGGCCGGTTTGAACCTCTATGGGACGGCCGACTCGGTTGAGGTCTCCGTTCAGGGAACTACGGTCGAGGAGATTGGCGGCACCAACGCGTTCGCGGCCGACCCGTTCGGGGACGACGGCGAGATCCGGGCGTCCAGCATTGAGGGTGACCGCTGGACCGGCGAAGCAACGCTCGCCGATGCCTACGGCAGTGAATCCACCGTTGAGGTCACCTGGGACGTCATGATCCCGGACGAAGTGCGCGACTGCAGCCTCTAGTCGACTGGCGCTGCGCGCGGCCGTCTGATCGATGGGGTTCTGGCGGTCTAGCGGCGATTGGTTAGGCCAACTCCCTGATCAGCCATGCGCCGGCCTCGCAAATCCATCCGTCAAGTCCCTACGTACGATTCGAATTCACGACCTGCCCCGCACGAGGTTCTTGTGAGCCTCCTCGATCAACAGGCCCGTGCTCCGACCTAGCTCGCCGCTCGACTTTCGATCACACGGAGCCGTGTACAATTCGTGTACATCATGGTATGTTCAAGTTATGAGTGTGCCAGTGACAGCCCGATTGGACGAGTCCGTGGTCGAAGCGCTCGATCGCGCGGTCGAGGCCGGCCTGGCGCCGAACCGAGGGGCAGTCGTATCTCGTGCCGTCGCAGAGTGGCTCGACCGCCACGGTGAGAATGCGATCGTCGAGTCGTATCGGCGCCGCTATCGAGAGCTCGACCCGAGCCACGATGAACTCCTCGAGAGGCTTGCTTCGTTCTCGGTGTCCGCATGTCTCGCCGACAGCGAGCGCTGATCTCGCGCGGCGAAGTGTGGGATGCCGACATCCCCGGCGTGGGTCGGCATCCTGTAGTGGCGGTGACACGTGATTCGGCCATTCCGGTTCTGTCGGCGGTGGTGTGCGTCTTGGTGACCAGTACCTTCCACGGCCACGTTGCAGAGGTCGAATTGGGACCGAGCGAGGGCCTCGATCGGAAGAGCGCAGCGAACTGCGACAACGTGTTCACGTTGCCCAAGCGCGTGTTGTCGAGGCGACGCGGGATGCTCGGCCCGACCAAGCTCAATGAGCTGGATCGGGCGTTGATGGTGGCGCTCGGCCTTGGCTGAACTCACACGGCGAACGACATTGCCAGCGCGGCGTCCCGTGTAGTTGGAAACCGTAACGCTTCCGACTCCGACAGCGCGAAGCGGCCGTCGGTGGATTCCTTTTCGAGTTTGTTTCGCTAACTCGTGGGCGGGATTCGAATCTGCGGCCGCGTAAATCGGATGGACGAGCCATCGACCGCTCCGGCGGCGCGGCCGGAGACGTCTTCAGTCACAAACCTTGCTGGCAATGTCCGGTCCGACGGAACATGTGAAGTGATTCGCAACTTCCGAAGCCTTCTTCTGGTGTCTATGGTGCGGCTCTCGGGTGATTGTTCAAGGATCGCTCACGGCTCCAAGGACCACTCATGCGTTACGTCGCCCTCCTGATTGCGCTTGTCATGGTCATCGCCGCTTGCGGAGACTCGGAGGGTGGCGCCGATCCCGAGCGCTTCTGCGAGCTTCTTGACGAACTCGATGCACAGAACACCTCCGGCATGTCTGCGGATGAGGCACTCCCCATTATCGAAGAGGGAAGGGACAAGTACGTGGAAGGCCTCGAGGTGGTCCCGGATGAGATCAGGGCCGATGCCGAAACGTTCGCCAACTTCGTGATCGAGATAACCGATCTTCTGATCGCAGCCGACGGCGATGAGTCCCAAGTGGACGTTGCTGCCCTCGAAGCAATCCCCGACGACGGTGTCGACGCCGCCGCCGAAAGTGTAGGTGCGTGGCGAGCGAGCAACTGTTCCTGAGCCGGCAGAGGCGATGAGCATGTCTGCCGTCGCGATCGTGTGATCAGCTCCCTCCACTGAGAATCACGAGAACCGAACCTCCGACGATCGCCGCCATACCGCTCAGCATGATCGGCGTCGGGCGCTCCAGCGGCGTGCGCCCGATCAATGGTGCGGCGAACACGACGACGGGCGTCGATATCTGAAACAGGGTGAGGGCGATGCTGATCTCGATCGAATCAAACGCCTGCCACTGGGAGGTGATCGCGAGTCCGACGATCACGCCACTGAGAAGAATCCACGGCGCTACCGAACGCACGGTACCGCCCATTGCGGGGCGTATGCCGGACCGCACGATTACGAGTCCGGCGATGGCCGCCCCGAACATCCCCATCGCGACTCCGAGCAGCGGAGCGGGCAGGTCTTCGAGTCCTCGACGGATCATGACGGGCGTGATTCCCCAGATGGTGGCCACCGTGAGCGCGTGCCACGGAATTCGTGACTTCGCATCGATCTGGCCGGCAGGGGCCCGCTCCCGCGCGATCAGGGCCACGCCCCCGCTCGCGAACAGCACTCCGACGAGGATGGCGGGTGTGAGCGGTTCATCGAGAAAGATGGCTGCGATGACCGAACCGATCAAAGGGTTGGCGGCGATCACGATGCCGGTACGCCCCGCCCCGATCCGTTGCTGACTCAGGCCGAGCAGCGTCCAGCCCCCCGTGAAATGCAGTATGCCGGTCACCGCGAACAACGCAGGAGCGAACCACCCCATGGTGCGCAGGACCGACAGGTCCTCGATGAGCAGTCCGAGGGTTATGGTCAGGGTGCCGGCGACGGCGAGGATGCCGAGTGTCGCTCGTGAGGCATCGATCCGGGACGTGGCCTGGCGAAAGAATGCCTGGTGCAGACCGAAGAACAGTCCAGCAAGCCCGGCCCAGATCACACCATTCATCACATTCCCTCAGATCGAACGGACCTACCGACGCCCGGGCCGCTCCGGCTCGACGAGGCAGCTGGATGCGGGGGCGCACCGCCCCATCCAGCAGACGATTGTACGCCCTGGGGACGGCCGGCTCATCCCCACCTGCGGCGGGACCTTCGAGTTTCTGCCTTGCAGAAACTCGTGGGGTGGGAATGACTCTCGAGCGGCGTCGTTCCCCAGCGTGCTTTCTGCAGCGATTCTGGGTACGCCGCGGCCGTCCTCTGCGCCGGGATGCTCCACCACCGTTAAGCGGATACAGTGCGGCGACAGATGCACATCTGCGAACGTTCTTAGGCACGGCAAACTGGAGCAACCATGATCGACCACGAATCCGGCGAGCGGCCGACTCGCTTCAGCGCCGCCGAATACCAGCGGCGCCGTGCAGCCTTGGAGGCCGCCATGGCCGACGCGGGCGTCGATGCGGCGCTCCTCTACGGAGCGGACCGCTCCGGCTCGGCCGTCGGCTGGCTGACCGGGTGGCCAACTACGCGGGAGGCGGCCGTCGTCGTTTCCCCGGGCCGACCGGACGAGATGTTTGTGCAGTTCTACAACCACCTGCCGGCGGCACGGCGATGGGCATCGGATGCCGAGGTGTCGTGGGGAGGACCGTCCACCATCAAACTCATCGGCCCGCTCGGGTGGAAGTCCTATCAGGCGCTCTCGGATGCCGACCTCGATCTCGTGGATCTAGGCGGCGCCTACGTGCGGTTGCGGCTCATCAAGTCGGACGAAGAGCAGCTTTGGATGCGCCGAGCCGCTGAGCTCTCGGACGCGGCGATTCTGGCGGTGCAGGACGCTGCCCGGCCCGGGACGAGCGAGACCGAATTGGGAGCGGCTTGTGAGGTGGCCTACCTCGCTACGGGCGCGACCAACCACATCCACTACTTCGGTGTGACGGACATGGCTGATCCCTCGAGCTGCGTGCCCTCCCAGTGGCCTACCCAGCGCCGCCTCGCCCCCGGTGACGTGCTCACCTGTGAGATCAGCGCCAACTGGTGGGGATACTCGGGTCAGGTGTTGCGCTCCATGACGATTCAGGCAGAACCGACGGCGTTGTATTCGGAGCTCCACGCGGCGGCCGACGCCGCCTACGACGCGATCTGTGGTGTGCTCCGAAACGGGACAACCCCGGCGGAAGCCGTAGCCGCGTCGTCGGTCATCGAAGATGCCGGATTCACGACCTACGACGACCTCATCCACGGCTACGGCGGCGGGTACTTCCCGCCGATACTGGGCTCTCCGTCACGCCAGAACGAACCCCTCCCGGAGATGGTGTTCGAGTCCGGGATGACCGTCGTCGTCCAGCCGAACGTGATCACGACCGACGAGCGGGCCGGGGTCCAGACTGGGGGACTCGTGCTCATCACCAACGACGG
>CAMYIJ010000016.1 GCA_947258375.1 uncultured Acidimicrobiaceae bacterium | reverse complement strand
GACGCGGCTGGGCTGGATCGGCACAGGTGTGATGGGCGCCTCGATGGCGGGGCACCTCATGGATGCCGGCTACCCGATGACCATTTACACCCGCTCGCGCGACAAGGCCGCCGAGCTGGAGGCCAAGGGGGCGGTGTGGGCCGACACGCCCGCCGATGTCGCCGCGGCCTCGGACGTCACCTTCGCCATCGTCGGCTTTCCCAACGACGTTCGTGATGTCTTCCTCGGCGACGACGGCGCCGTGGCCGGGGCCGGCGCAGGGTCGACACTCGTCGACATGACCACGTCGGAGCCGTCGCTCGCATTCGAGATCGCCGACGCTGCTCGGGCCAAGGGTGTCGGCGCGGTCGACGCCCCCGTTTCGGGTGGCGATGTTGGTGCCAAGAACGCGGCGCTGTCGATCATGATCGGTGGCGCCGACGCCGACGTTGCCAGAGTAATGCCGCTGTTCGAGATCATGGGCAAGACGATGGTCCACTGTGGCGGGCCCGGCGCCGGTCAGCACACCAAGATGGTGAACCAGATCCTGATCGCCACGAACATGATCGGCGTCAGCGAGGCCTTGTTGTATGCGCACCAGGCCGGGCTCGACCTCGACAAGACGTTGGAGGCAGTGAGCGGAGGCGCCGCCGGCTCGTGGTCGCTGTCCAACCTCGGCACTCGCATGGTCGCCGGCGACTTCGCGCCCGGCTTCTTCGTCGATCACTTCGTCAAGGACATGGGCATCGCCCTCGACGAGGCCAAGGCGATGCAGCTGTCCGCGCCGGGACTGGCGCTCGCCCATCAGCTCTACGTTGCCCTACAGGCCCAGGGTGGCGGCCGCAACGGCACCCAGGCCTTGCTGCTGGCGCTTGCCCGGATGAGCGACGTGGAATGGTCGGGCTCGGAGTGAGCCCTCCAGCGTTCCAACCGGGTGTGGAGTTCGCTCGATCGCTCGACGCGGCCGATCCGCTGGCGCATCTGCGGGATCGGTTCGCCTTCCCGCCCCCGCGCAATCGTGACGAGGTGACCTACTTCGTGGGCAACTCGCTGGGACTGCAGCCTCATGCCGCCCGCGAGGCGCTCGTCGCCGAACTGGACAAGTGGGCCGAACGCGGCGTCCGGGGCCACTTCGAGTCGGACCGCCCGTGGATGTCGTATGACGAATCGCTGGCGCAGGCCATGGCCCGCATCGTCGGCGCTCTGCCCGAAGAGGTCGTCGTCATGAACTCGCTGACCGTGAACCTTCATCTGATGATGGTCAGCTTCTATCGCCCGACCGCCGACCGCTTCAAGATCCTCGTTGAGGACCATGCCTTCCCGTCGGATCACTTTGCCGTCGAGTCGCAGATCCGGATGCACGGTTTCGATCCCGAGAAGGCCCTGGTCACAGTGGATCCCAGAGCCGGCGAGGAGACCCTGCGCCTCGAAGACATTGTTGCCGCGATTCACCAGCACGGTTCCGAGCTGGCGCTGGTGCTGCTGCCCGGTGTGCAGTACTACACCGGACAGGTGTTGCCGATGCGCCGGATCGTCGCCGCCGCCCACGAGGTCGGGGCGATGGCGGGACTCGACCTGGCCCACGCCGCCGGCAACGTGGAGATCGAGCTGCACGATTGGGACGTCGACTTCGCGGCGTGGTGCACGTACAAGTACCTCAACGGCGGCCCCGGCTCGACGGGCGGGGCGTTCGTTCACGAGCGGCATCTGCAGGATCCAGGTCTGCCGCGGCTGCACGGATGGTGGGGCCATGACAAGGCAACCCGTTTCGAGATGAAGAACGAGTTCATCCCAATCCCGACGGCGGAAGCGTGGCACATCAGCAACGGCTCGGTGTTTGCCATGGCCCCGTTGGTCGGCTCGCTCGCCCTGTTCGACGAGGCCGGCGGCATGGAGCCGATACGCGCCAAGTCGGTGCAGATGTCGCTCTACATGGACTACCTGCTCGACTCACATTTGGCCGGCAAAGTCGAGAGCATCACTCCGCGGGATCTCGACCAGCGCGGATGCCAGCTTTCGCTGAAGGTCATCGCCGACGGGGTTGATGGCCAAGCGGTATTCGGGCAACTCCAGCAGGCCGATGTCGAGTGCGACTGGAGATTTCCCGACGTGATCCGGGTGGCCCCGGCGCCGCTCTACAACTCCTTCGAGGAAGTCCACCGTTTCGTGCAGATCCTGAGCGACGCTCTGGACTAGTGGTCCGTGCGACCTTGCCGCCGCCTGCCGGGACGGTTGATCAAGACAACGGCAGCCGCAGCGACCGTGAGCGGAATCGCTGCGTAGATGAGCGAAGTCGTCCCGAAGTCGCCGAACCGCTCGCGGCCGAGGGAGAAGGCGACCGGTCCGAGGGCCGAAGCTGCGACGCCGGCAAAGGTCATGAAGCCCTGGATCGAACCGATGTGCGCCACTCCGAACCACTTGGGCAGGAAGGCGGCTCCCACCGCCCGCCCTGATCCGTTGGCCAGTCCGAGGCAGATCGCGTAGGCCACGACCAGCCAGCCTCTGGAGACGATCGACGCCAGCCCCAATGCGCCCGCCAGGAAGATCATCGTGACCGGGATGAGCCATCGGGCCGATACCCGGTCGGTCAGTGAGCCCATCGCAATGCCGGCGACGCTGCCGCCCACCACCTGGGGGAGGAACATCAATGCGGCTTCAGCCGACGACATGCCGGCCTCGCCGAGCAGAGAGATCTGGTGGAAGTTCAAGGCGGTCGCCAACATGGCGTTGGAGGCACTGCCGGCCAGCAGGATCCAGAAACCAACGGTGCGCAACGCCTCAGCTCGTGTCGCCGAATCCGGGCGTGGCTTGGGGGCCCCTTCGACGCCGACCGTCACAGCGCCGTCCGGAACCTGGCCCACGTCGGCTGGATAGCTGATGAGGCCCCAGCGGCCAATCGGGACCACAATCACCAGGATGGCGACGCCCGCAACGATCCATGCAGTGCGCCAGCTGTAGGCATTGATCACCAGATTGAGAAACACCGGCGTCAGCGCCATCAGCGCACCCGAGATCGTTGCGAAGAGCCCGAGAGCGAACCCCCGTCTGCGATCGAACCAGTGGGTCACAGTGACGGTGCTCGCCAGGCTCAACGATCCCTGGCCGAGTAGCCGGATGAATGTGAACCCGGCGGCCAGCGTGACGAAGTTGGCGACCCCGCTCATGGCAACAAGAGCTGCGGCGAACCCGGCGCCGATAGCCGTGATCGCGGGCCGCACCCCGACGCGATCGATCCAGCGACCCACCGTCGGCAAGGTCAGCGCCCCCAACATGGTCCCGATCAGGTAGGCGGTGCTGACCTCTGATCGGGTGAGCCCGAGATCGCTGATGATGTGGTCGATGAAGACCGACACCCCGATGGTCTGTCCCGGGCCGGTGAGCGCCGCCGTCACCGTGGCGAACGCCAGCATGCGCCATCCGAGGAACTTGGTGGGGCGCGTTGGGGCCGCGGTATCGGTGGCAGGCATCAAGAGAGCCTAGGTGGGATGCACCGGGCCGGATTCGTGACTGCGAGGGCCTACTCGGCCACGTGGCTATCGGCGCCACCGATCGCGAAGACCCTCTTCAGATCGGCTCGCCCAGGTCGAAAACGATTACCGCGACCTGCAGCGCCATCGGCGCCAGCGACAGCGCGAAGGTCGGAACTCCGGCGAAGCCCGACGGCCACTCCTTCATCGCCTGCACCTTCGCCTCGATCGCCATCGCCGTGTCCAAGTCCTGAAGCGTCGCCTGCTGGGTGTCCGCGGTGAGTGCGGCCGACAGCTCCTCGACGCGTGCTGAAGCCAGTTCGAGGTGCTGGCGCTTGATGGTGGTCAGCATGCTGTGGATCTGGAAAGTGCCGACGAGGAACCAGAAGATCGGGAAGAGCGCAAACACGATCAGCCACCAGATGAGCTCGTTCACCAGCGAGTACGGCCCTCGCCAGAATGCCGTTAGCAGTGCCAGGTACACCATGACGATGACCGTTCCTGCCGCCGCCCAACCGTTCTCGATGAGGTTCATCACCGGCTGACGGGCGATGGAAAACGGCGCGCGCAGCTCCTTGTTGGCAGCCTGCCTGACTGCCACCACGGCCCCGATGTCGACGACGGATCCCCAGACGCCGAATACCACCATGGGAAGGAAGAACAGGTATGAGAGCAGGTCGATGAACCCGCTGGCGAACGGCGGGTCGAGTTCGTAGAGCTGCCACCACCACAACAGGAGCACGACGACGATGGGTACAAGTGTGACTGGGGAGCGGAGCGTGAAGAGTCTCTGCGTCCGTTCAGCCACGAACTCGGCGACATCACCATCGCCGGCCCGTCCAGGCGCTGTGAGTCTGACCAGCTTGGCGAAGGCATCTTCAAACAACACGCGGTAATGGTGGATGCCCCAGCCGCCCAGAGCGACGATGCTCCACCAGGCGGCCTCGCTGGCCGGGTAGCTGTCCTCGCCGGCTATTAGTAGCACCAGCTCAGTGAGGAGAAGGCCGGCAACCGCAATGCCGATCCAGGGCATCGGGCTTCTTGGCCACTCCACCCCAACCTGGGCGCCCTCGCCATCTAGCGGTTCGGTGCCTTCCTCTGAATCATTCACAACGCCCAATGTAGCGATCGCGTACTACGCCTCGACATCCGTGTTCCCTATGTGCAGTGGTCACCTTCCGTTCCCATGTTCAGGCCAAGTCTTGGCGATCTCGAAGCAATCGACCGTCGAGCCGCCTACGCTCGACTGCTCCGTACAACCCAGGCCGTCTTGAAGGGAAAGAGATGAGTGAGCTGAACGTCGTGCTCGGCGCCGGTCCCACCGGTCGCGCGGTGATTGCGCGGCTGGCGGAAGCGAACCGACCCACCCGCGTCGTAACCCGGAGCGGCACAGCCGATGTCCCGGCCGGTGTCGAGGTTGTCGCCGCGGACGTCACAGATCCTGCCGATGCCGCCCGTGCATGCGAGGGTGCCGGCGTCGTATTCGGGTGTGTTGGGCTGCCGGGCTACGACCGCTGGCCTGAACTGTGGCCGCCGCTGATGACCGGGATGCTCCACGGCGCCGAGCACGCCCGAGCGCCACTCATCTTCATGGACAACCTGTACATGTACGGGCCCGTCGATGGACCGCGTACCGAGGACATGCCGCTCACCGACTACGGAGACAAGCCCGCCGTGCGGGCGCAGATCACCCGGATGTGGCAGGAGGCGCACGCCGCGGGGCGGGTACAGGCTGCGGCCGTACGGGCCAGCGACTTCTACGGTCCGGGGGTCACCCTCGCCGCGCTCGGCGATTTTTCGGTCGGTCGGATGACCCAGGGCAAGGCCGCCCAGGTATTCGGCGATCCGGATCAGCCGCACGCGTTCACATACGTCCCCGACGTCGCTCGGGCACTCGTCAGTGTTGCCGACGCCGGTGATGAGGCATGGGGCCAGGCGTGGCATGTGCCCAATGCGCCGGTCCAGACCGTGCGCCAGCTCCTGACAGCATTCGCCGAACACCTCGATGTCGAGCTCAAGATCCAAGCACCGCCGCCGGCGATGATGACTCTGATCGGTCTCTTCGACAAGCAGGTGCGCGAGGCCAAGGAGATGCTCTACCAGTGGGATCGCCCCTTCCTCGTCGACGACTCGAAGTTTGCGGGCCGCTTCTGGGACGACCCGACACCATTCGATGTAGGCATTCCGGCCACCGCCGCCTGGTTCCGGAGTCGCTAGAGCGCAATCGTCGGCCGTCGTCAGCGGGTAGGCGACATGCGGGCTCAACCCGGCATCCGTGTTTGCCGTTCGATATAGTCGAACCCAGGAGCGATCGCGCTAGTCCGCTCGGGGAGACATGAGCAACCTCAAGAAGGTCCTGTTTTCGCTGTTGGTGCGCGGCCCGCTCGCCATCCTCATCGCCGCCCTCGGGCTGCTCTTCCTCCTCATGCTCCTCTTGCCGGTGGCGATGCTGAGGATCCTTGAATGGCTGCTCGTCTTCCTGCGCCGCGGCAACTTCAAGGAAGAGGAGGGGGAACGCGGCGACGACTGCAATCCGCCGTTTCCGGAACCGGTGATGCGCCGCCCCGATCCGTGCATATACAGCCAGGGCTACCTGGCGTCACAGGGTGTGCCGGTCACGTGGAACAACCCCGATATCTGGATGGCGAAGGCCGCCACTCCCAACGTCATCGAACCGGACTCGTACCACCTCGAAGCCGACACCGACTACATCGTCACCGTGCGAGTCCACAACGCCTCGACCGATCTCGCCCTCGGCGTGAAGGTGCGGCTGCTGTACCGGCCGTGGAGCTTCAACTCGCCCGACCTGTTGCCCGTCGACGTGGACGCAGGCGGCCAGGAGGTGGTTCGCCACATCAACGTTTCCGGCATGGGTTCGTCTCTCGTCCAATTCACCTGGCGCACGCCGAGCGTCGTTGCGGGGGAGAAGCGCCACTTCTGTCTCCAGGCACATGTGAGCCATCCCCTCGACCTGAATATCGAGAACAATGTTGGGCAGGAGAACACCAACGTCCACTCCGCCAACCCGGGTCACGTGGCCGCCGGCGAGGTTGTCGACGTCGAGGTGCCGCTGTTCAACCATGCCCGTCGCGATGCCCGGTTCACGTTCGACGCCGACGCATATGCCATCGACGAAGAGGCCAAGGTCGATCTCGAGCTACAGACGAATACCGGAGTGGAACGCTGGTCGAAGAGCAGGAAGCTTGGTAACTACGGGCCGGTGATGATCCCGGCCACGCGGGAGCCGACGACCCGACGCAAGTCACATGACGATGTCGCCGGGGCCCAAGCACCCAAGCCCTTGCGCCGCTGGCGACTCCGCTTCGGCCGCCAGGAGCGTTACCGGGTCACGCGGGCGCGCTACGTCGGCCACGACGACTTCAAACGCAAGCTGCTGGCCACCGATGTCGCACTCCCCGCAGGCATGGCCTTCGTCCCACCGGAGGGCGGGGACGAGGTGCGGCTGGCACCCGCAGAGACGCGATCGCTTCCTGTGCAGATCCATGTGCCGGCCTCGGCCCAGACCGGAGAGCACTACTCGATCAACGTGCGTGCGCTCCGCGACGACGGGCGCCTCATCGGCGGAGTCACGTTCCTCCTCGAGGTGCAGAACTGATGCCGGAGAACCTCCCCCAGAAGGCGTTCTGTGCTGCTCCCGGTGTCGCTCACTCGCACAAGAACTTCGACGGGCTACTGGGCCTGCTCGTACGGTCCTGGTTCGCGAGCAAGACGGCGACCGTCGCCGGGGCGCTGGCCATCATCGTTCCGGTCGTAATCCTGGTGCCCTGCTTCGGAGTCATCCCATTCATCGTGGTGATCGTTGCGATGCTCCAGGAAGCCAAGGATTGGTACTACCACGAGCGGCTGCTGTGCGTGGACGCCGATGACAACTGCGTCGTCGGTTCAGTACTCCACAAACCTTCGGTCAGCTTCGACGGCGACCGCAAGCTGGACCTCCTTCTCGCGCCCTACACGGAGCCCGAGTGCTACGAGGCCATGTGCACGCACGTCAACGCAAACGCCGGTCTGCTCAATCAGAGTGCCGTTTTTGACGATCCGCCGTTCTTCGACGGAACGGTGCCGGCGCCGCCGCCGACCTGTGATCCCGACGTGCTCACCGATCCCACGAAGAGCGCCGCTGATCGCCTTGCCGAGCGTCAGGCCATCTCGGACTACCTGGACGCAATCAAGGGCGAGGATCCCGAGGACGGCGACGCCACCGCCGACATGTACAACAACCTGCTGGTCGGATACATGGACCGGCTGCTCGACCCGTCCAACACCAATAGCGCCGGCGAGCCGAAGAACTTCCAGGGCCGCTACTACCGCAAGGACCCCGCGGTGATCCCCCCGGCGTCGGCCCTCTCGGGTGCGATACCGCCCGACTTCGATCCCGATGTTGCCTGGCAGGCTCTGGACGGTTCGCGCAGCGACAAGACCAGGCACAATCCCTATGAGGTGCAGCATCAGCCGCGCGGCATCAACCCGATGTTCCGCTTCGATCGCAAGCGGCTGCTGCCCTTCCTGCATTGCGAGCTCGACGGGTATTCAATTGCGCTGCTACTCGATCAGCTCAGTCTCGCTCTGACCAGCTTCGGGATCGCGTACACGTTCTTCTGCATGGTTCTCGGGCCCCTCTTGGGAGCGGTGATCGGGGCCCTGTTCGCCGCGCTGATCTTCCTGCTCCAATGGCTGCTCGACGGGGGCAGCGACGGCGGCCATGCCGATGCCCCCGATGTCGACTTCGACGACCCTGGCAACTTCGGCGAGGGCGGCCAGCAGCTCGACGGTGACCTGGTGGCCCTGTACGGGCCGTGGATCATGGACACCGAGCACGCCCAATACTTCGAAATCCACCCCGTCAAGGCCTACTACATAATGGGCCGCGACGGCATGAGCGGGGCGTTAGACCCGTTCGATACGGCTGAGGAGCTCGGCAAAAGCGGGGCCGAGCGCCTCCACAATGGCTCCATCGACGACCGCAGCCGCTTGGAGATATGCCGCCTGGTGAACGAAGCCGAGGACGGCGATATCCCGCCGGTCATCGAGCGGACCGGTCCGGCCATACTCTCCCACGGGCTCGTCACCCGCTGGGGCGGGGGCAAACGCATCGACTGAGCGGATGCCGGCACCGCCGACTTCCTCAATGCCGAGCCGGCCCGCCTGGCAGCGCGACGACCCCTCGAGGAGCTGATAGCAGAGCTCAACCTCGAGCGAGTCCTGCAGCCCGGCGAAGCGGCGGAAGCGGTGCGGGCGGGTCGGCCGGATTGATCGTCATCGACGCATCCGTCCTCGTCGATGCGTTCATAGGGGAGGCTTCGGCAGCGACACGTATCTCCGGTGAAGAGCTTCACGCGCCGCATGTGATCGACCTCGAAGCGGCGAGTGCTTTGCGCCGGTTGGCCTCGACCGGCACGATCTCTGAATCTGATGCGGCGAGATTCCTGACCGCCCTGGAGCATTCGAACCTGCATCGAAACGGTCACGACTCGCTGCTCGATCAGATCTGGGCGCTGCGAGGGGCGGTCAATCCATACGATGCCGCATATGTGGCCCTGGCCACCGCATTCGATGCGCCTCTCGTTACTACCGACGCCAGGCTGGCTGCGGCCCTCGGCCTGACGTGCACCGTCGAGTTGGTGTAGCGGGGCGGGCCGCCGGCACCAACGCGCCGGGAATCCTTGCGGAACAGGTGATGCAATCGGCGAAACTCAGAAGGAGTCGATTACCCGGACCCCCTCGAACCCGAGCCGGCGCTCAAAGACGTCCTGGAAGACCGACTCGGCCGACTCGACCCACTCCCGCCGCAACTCCAGATCGGCTCCCATCAGCGTTGCGGTCACCTCATTGGAGCCGACATCGAGCGTTATCGACTCGACTGCCTGGTCGAGGCCGCGGTCTGCCGTGTCGGCCAGGTGGAGCACGGCGACCAACTGGCCAATCCGCTCTCTTCCCTCGGCATCCAGCGAGTCGAATGGCGGGTAGCCGCCGCGGGTCGTTCCATTGCGTGCAAACCTGACGATGGAGGCGAGCGAGGCGATCTCGCCCGGATCGAAGCCGCGCAGTTCGGAGTTCTCGATCAGGTAGGCGCCGTGGCGGTGGTACCCGCGGAAGCCCACGCCCATCCCGATCGTGTGCAGGCGGGCCCCGTACGCGAGTAGTTCCCGAGAAGTCGCATCCATGCCGTGTACCGCGGAAAGCTGGTCGAACAGCGATGCCGCCAGGCCGGCAACGTGAGCATCGTGAGGGCCGAGAGGCGAGAAGCGGCGTTCCATCCTTGCCACCGACGCCGGCCGCAACTCCCGGCCGAACGCCAGCGCCGGGTCGCCGTACGCGTCGAGAATCGCTCCCTCGCGCAGACCCCAATAGCTCGCCACCGTCCTGTCGACCCCGAGCACTTCGAGGACGGTGGCCACAATCACCGCTGCCGCCGGGAGTTGTTCGGCGCGCGACGCCTTCATTCCCGGCATCGCCAGACGATCGGCCCGCGGCATCGTCAAGAGCCGATCGCGCAACGTCGCCAGCTCCGCGGCCGTCATCCATGCCTGGTTGAGAGTGGCGGGCTGCCATGCCTCCGACGTCCCGATCACCATCCGCAACAATGCCCGATTCGGACCGCCAACCGACACGCACCAGTCCGGATCGAGTTGGCAGATCTCGGGCGCTATCGGTTCCAATCGCGCCCGGACCCGCGCCTCGAGCGCGGCAACGTCCTCGCGGCTCAACGGATCGCTGGTCACACACTCCGCCACCAGCCGGGATACACCGAGATCGGTCGAGCCGGTCCAGACGGGTGTGGCGCCGGAGCCCACGGCGAGCTCGAGGCTGCCTCCGCCGAGATCCAGCACCAGGTGGTTCCCCGGCGGGAGGGCGATGCTCGAAGCCACCCCGAGGAAACCGAGTCGCGCCTCCTCCCGGCCGTCGATGACGCTGATCGGCGTGCCGATCACCGCTTGCAGCCGCTCGACCAGCTCGTCGCGGTTGCCGGCATCACGGATGGCGGAAGTCGCCAATGCCATGGACTGTTCGGCGCCGGCCCGCACGCCGAGTCCGGCGAGGTGCTCGGCGGCGCCGACGGCACGCTGGACCGCCTCGGCGGTGAAAGAGCCGGTTAGCGCGATCTCCCGGCCCAACCGCAGGAACTCCCTGGCCCGCAGCACCGGCCGAATCGCGCCGTCGGGAGCCACGTCGGCCACGAGCAGCCGAAAAGAGTTACTGCCCAGGTCGAGAATCGAAGCCAGCATCGATGTCAGGCTAAACGAGGCGCCAGATGTCTCCGCGTCACAGGTGCGACCAGAACCTGCCGCGGCCACTCCTGTCGAACGCCAGTGTGCTGTCGTGATGGGGTAGCGGCGGCGCCGCGCCGATCCACCGCTCCAGGACCACCCGAACATACCCCGCGAGTGGCAGGACGACAACGGCTAGCTAGTCCGCGCCGCGCCGGATCGATCGCCAGCCGAGCAGAACGTCACGTCGTCGCTCATGCTGGTGACCAGTTGCAGCAACTCGTTGAGTGCTCACAGCTCGCTCTTTGCCCCTTGTGCCCACCCCGCCGCCGGCATAGGGTGGAAGTGGGTCTGGGACGCAGCGCCGTCGGGCCTGCTCCAGGGGCCCGGAGGAGTTGGCATGAAACGCCTACTCACAGCCTTCCTGGCTTCGTGCCTGATCATGGCTTCCTGTGAGGCGGACGCCAAACCCCCCACATCACTACCGCCTACCACGGCGACCACGGCCGTGCCTACGACGGCGACCACGGCGGTGCCTACCACGGCGGTGCCTACCACGGCGGTGCCTGCCACGGCGGTGCCTGCCACGGCGACCACGACCGGGCTCGTAATCATGCCGCCGTTGCTGCTCGCCGATGGTAACGGGATCAGGCTCATGAGTCCCGGCGAGGCCCCGGTGGTGTTCCTGGAGGGCAAGCCGACAAGGCTGGCGGTTCCCGATCTACGCGGCGGTGTGGTCTTTCAGGGCGAGCCCGGCGAGATTCGCGGCCTCCACTTCGACGAGACAATCGGCCGCAACGTACACGAGTGGGCCGGGGAAGGCCCGGCCCTTATCTGGCTGATCGCGGCTCCGGGCCAAGAGCCGGAACCGGTCGTCACCCACGATGATGCCCGGCTGACCCTGGTGGATGTGGTCGAGATCGGCGGCCACCCGAACATCCTCTACCGGATGATGATCGGGGGACCGGGTGGATCGGGCGCCTGGCGCCAGGTGCTCGAGTGGCTGAGCCTGTATGACCTGGAAACCGGCACCACACAGCGGCTTGGGCTGGTGGGCTCTTACGAGAGTTCGGTCAACCAGTTCCGCATTGGAGGCTCGCTGGTCGCGACGGGGCACGACCCGTACGGCGGCGACGGCGGAACCCAGGTGCGGTTCGGCGACCTGCGTCTGCTGGGACGCCGGGTCGACTACAACTGGCTGCCTTCCCTGATGAGCGACCGGTTGCTATATGGACCTGCAACGGGTTGCGGCAACGCGCCGGACTGCTATCGATGGGCAGTCGCCACCGCCGCGGACGACGGCTCGCGCATCGTGTGGGTCGAGGGTTGGTATCAGCAGGAGGAAGCCGGAGCGGTCGCTCGACCCATCGAGCTGGTTGGCGTCGACCCCGGCTCGGGGACTGAGACGATGCGGCTCGAGCTTCACGACGACGCCGCCGGCGCCGAACCCGCCGTGCCTGCCCGGTTCATCGACGATGACGGAACCAACGTGGCCATCAGCGGCGTCGGGCTCGAAGAAGACGTGGTCGTCGTTGTCGACGGGGGAGTCTCCGTTCTCGAAGAAGCGGGCGCCACCGCCAGCCTGTGGCAGGCCGCCATGAAGACGTTTACAGAGCCTGTTGCGAAAGAGACCCCGCTGGCGCTGGCTGGGGACGGCCTCGGAATCGTCGATTTCGGGACACCGACGAGTGAGGTGCTCGAGCCGCTGACGGTTGAGATTGGCCCGCCGAGTCGGGAGCGCCACGACATGTACCACTCGTTCCACTGGGATGATTTGAATCTCACCCTGCTGTCCAGCCCGGGGGACTTCTACCGCACCGATGGGGTCGAACATCTGGCCGGCTGGAGCCATTGGGACGCCTCCGTGTCGCCCCTGCGGACCAGCGGAGGGATCGGCATCGGCAGTACCCTCTCTGAGCTGCTGGCGGCCCACGGCGACCGGGTGGTATTCCCCGATGTCGTGGACGAGTGTTTGCCCACGTGGTTCGTCTGGCTGAACGAACCCTCCGCGGACGCATCGCGCCGCGTGCTGATCAGCTTCGACGGACCACCGGAGGACGGCGACAGTCGGGTCGCCTACATGTCTGCCGGAGCCGGCTATGGCTGCTGACCTGCGAGGGGATTGAGACGCCATGACAATCCCACGTCGCTTCTGGATAGGCATCTGGGCCGCAATCGTCGGGGCCGGGCTGCTGCTGGTCGTGCCGACGACGCGCCTCGAGAGCTTCTGGTGGGGCAGCGACCACCCGACCGGGCCCGATCCTTTTGCTTTCGCCGTCACGCTCGACACCGATGAAGGCACGATCGTCTCCGACCTCGAAGCGACAACGGCCATCTCGGGGAACATCGCCGGTTTGCCATTCGTTGTGTCGGGAGCAAGCGGAGCCGGCCGGGTACAGATCGAAGCTCGCGACCCGGGCGGCACACTCCTGGTATCTGAACTGGTGGGGCCGAATCAAGGGTTCAGATACCCGCCGAAAGAGGACCTCGTTGAGTTTGTGTCTGTCAAGATCGATCACCCTCAGCAGATCCCGTATCCCGGTGGCGACGTCATCTTCGTGCTCACCGCCACCTTCCCCCCGGACAACCTGGATCAGATCACCGTCACCGGGATCGGCGTCGAGCCGTACTCCATGGATGATCTCAACAGGCTGGACAGCGGCCGGCTCGACTCGTGCGCCAATTTGGAGTTGCCGTTCACCCTGCTGCGCGCTGGTGTCATGAGGTGCACCTACTCCCTGCAGATGACCGGCGGCGTCGGGGAGGTGTTCGAGGTGGTGCCCTTCGTGGAGACGGTGGACGGCACATGGAGTGCGCAGCCGGGCTTTGTCGAGATCGTGCCGGTGGAGGCGCAGTGGCCTGAGCCCCCGCCACTCGTCTCGGGAACCCCCGGCTACGCGGCGGCGCCGCAGTCGACGCGCGGCGGGATCTTTACGGCTGAAACCGGCCGCTACGTAATCACCGCAACGGCCCCCGAAGGCAGCGCCGGCTTCGAGATGTGGCTCAACGCGGAACGGAGCACCCGACACTTCGGGTTTAGCCAGATCAGTCCAATCCGCCAGCTCGGCCTGGGCTTCATCGCCGCGGCACTCACCGGCCTACTCATGGGGACGGCAGCCTCGCCACCATGGCGCCGGTTCGCCGGGCTCCCGCTGCTGGCCGCGGCGTTAGCCGTTCCCGTGGCTCTGGTCGCGAGCGGTGACCACGATTGGTACTGGCAGAAGGGGACTCATCTCATCTGGCTGGTTGCCTTAGCCTTGGCCGTTACCGGCGGGTCGCTGCTCGCCGAGCCCGGCCGCCCGATCGCGGCCGCAACCGGATCTCCGCGCACGATTGCAGTTCGCATCGGGCAGTTGGCCCTCATCCTGCTTGGCATCGGCACGGCCGGCCTGGCGGCTCTGACCAGCCCGTCGTACGGCGGAAGTTTCCTCGGGGGTGAGGCACCCGGATCGTACACCGGCGACTACATCTTCATGGGAGTCCACATCTTCTTCTTCGAGGTAGCCGTTCCGTTTGTCGCCCTGGCTGCGGCGGCGGCGACCCGTCTGCCCCACACCGGCGGCGTCGGCCTGTACGGTGCTCGCGGCGGCACGGGCACCTTGGACGGCGGCCTGGACATTCTCGCCAAGAGAATGACGGGCGCATCGGTCGACCCGCAGGCGAGGTCGTGAACGCGGCGGTTACCAACTTGGGAAGGGCAGGACCGTCATGACGCCGCCGTTCGGCCCCGTGATGGCCGTGATCGGCGAATGCACGGTGCCGTCCGGATCGATTTCGAACAGCGCCTGCACATGGCGCTCGTCGTCGGTGAACAGGTCCTGTACGAGAAAACGGCCGTTGCGGATGGTGATGAGCTTGGGGCTGCATGGCTCGTATTGCGGCGGGTTCCACGATGAGTCGCCCCCGCGGAACTCGAGAGCACCTCCGCATTCACAGCAGCCGCCATGGGTCAAGACGACCGCCGCGCCGATTGCCAGCGCGTCGCCATAGCGTCCCGGCCCGGCCAGCTTGGAGGCGGGCGACCTGTCGATGGGAACGAGCCACAGGCTGCGACTGGCGCTGTACCCCCAGACGGCAAATTCAGGATCGGCAACCCCGTCGGAATCGGCGCAGTTGAGGAGCGCTGTGGCCTCGTCCCAGGCGCGCACGGCAGTGCAGGCCGCCGCCGGTGAATCCAGGATGGTTATGACGGCACCGTCCAGATCGCGCAGCTGGACGCCCGTCCGGTCGGCCGTGAGGAGTTGCGGGCCCATTGCGAGCCAGCTCGGCCCGTAGTAAAGCGACGCCGGCTCATCCGGGGGCGCCGGTATTGCCACTTCGTCGATGACGACGGTTCTTCGCTCGTCCCGAAGGCGAATCAGCTCAATGGTCGAATGATCCTCTTCGTCGGCAGTCAGCACCACATGGTCCTTCCCGAAGAATCTCCCACCTGCCGACGAGTTCGGTTCGCTTGGCCGCGCCAGGGTGAGCCGGCGCGTCACGAGGTTGCCGAGCCAGAGGTGTTCGGCTTGATCGGATTCACTGAATACGTTTGCCAGGAAGCTCACACCGTCGGGAGACCATGCCTGTAGCCGGAAACTCCAGCCATATCCGCCTGCGGTGCCGATTGCATAGTGCGTGTTGTCAGGAGCGATGAGATAGATCCCGTACGGCACAACACTGCCGGGGTCGCTGTGGTGGGCCATGATCGTGGCGAGAACCCAGCCGGGTCCGATCTTCTCCCAGGGTGTCGCCTCGTGCGGTTCGGCCGCCGGCAGACGCGTGTCATCGGCAACCGGTACCAACGACAACTCGGGCTGCGGCAACTTCGTCACCGTCGGCCGGACGGCGGTGGCAGTCGGCGGGCCAACTTCGGCTGGCGGCGGGGTCGACGGGGGCCTCGTGGCCGGCGCGAGCGTCGCGGACTCAGGCACCGGGGCCGCCGTGGGTGTCGACGTCGCGCCTGAGCAACCCGCAGTGGCTAGAGCCAGTGCGAGCGCCGCGAAGACGGAACGACCTGTCAAGTCGACCTCCTGTCTCCATGATCTCTCATTCGGTTGCTGTCAGCTAGAGGCAAAGCGGTCTCAGGAACCGCGGCACCGCGTGAGCTTCTCAACACCGAGGCCGGTTCGGGCGGCAGCATCCCCGATCACCCTCTAGACGAGGTCGCCTGCGCCGCCCCCAGGGGAGGGCCGAACTTGTATCTGGCGCCGACCGACACCTCTGCCAGCCGGCGTATGGTTCGGGTATGGACGTCGAATACTCCGGGTTCGGAACCATCGTCATCGAAGGCCGGCGCTTCGACCACGACATGATTGTGGAACGCGGCGAACTCCGACCCCGCAAGAAAGGGCCATCCAAGATGCGCCGCAGTGAATACGGACACACGCCGTTGACGGCGGCTGAGGATCTTCCATGGTCGAGTAGGACGCTCGTCATCGGCACCGGCTACAGCGGGTCTCTCCCCATCGCCGACGATGTGTGGGCCGAGGCTCGAGCGCGAGATGTCGAACTGGTGACCCTTCCCACTAGTGAGGCGTGTGCGTTTCTTCGGTCGCTCGGTGGTGATGAAGTCGCCGCCGTCCTCCACGTCACTTGCTAGCGGCGGGTTCGATCCGCGGCGGCGGCTCCGCTCCTTCCTAGTGTCCGGTCATGAGCGACGCACGTAGGCGAATCAGCCAGGGAAGCACTTTCGAAGAGACCATCGGATACTCGCGGGCCGTCGTCGAGGGGCGCTGGGTCTTTGTCGCCGGCACCACCGGCTACGACTACTCGACGATGACGATCTCGGACGACATCGTCGAGCAGGTGGAGCAAACCCTGGCCAACATCGACGCCGCCCTGCAGGCAGCCGGGGCGACCGCGGCCGATGTCGTGCGGGCCACCTACTACCTGCCGAATCCCGACGACTTCGAGGCCTGCTGGCCGGCACTGCGCCGCTACTTCGGTGAGGCCCGGCCGGCGGCCACGATGCTGGTGGTGGGCCTGGCCGACGAGCGCATGAAGATCGAGATCGAAGTGACCGCCCTCAAGCCGGCCATCTAGCCTTCGGCCGTGAACCCCGAGCGATTTCCCGTTGTCGCTGCAGACGGCCATCGCTACGCGATTGATTCCTACGCGGTGGACAAGGCGCCGGGGGTGGTGCTGGTGCTTCCCGCCATGGGCGTAGAGGCGGCGTACTACCGGCCCGTCGTCGAGCAGATCGTCGATGCCGGCCTGTCGGTCGTCTCCGTCGACCTCCGGGGCCACGGTCTGTCCGAGGTGCGGGCCCGGCGCGGCGTGGACTATGGGTATCACGAGTTGGCGAGTATTGATCTGCCGGCAACCGTCGTCGCGGTGAGGTCGAGGTTTCCCGGCACGCCGATCGTGGCGCTCGGGCACAGCCTCGGCGGCCAGATCGCCTGCCTCAACGCCGCCGCCCACCCGGGAGGCCTGGCCGGGATAGCCCTGATCGCGTCATGCACCGTCCACTACACCGGATGGTCATTTACCCTCAACCTCGGGATCCTTGTGCGCACCCAGACTGCCCGGCCTCTAGTTGCTCTGTTCGGCTACTTCCCGGGGAAGCGAGTCGGGTTCGCGGGGGCCGAGGGCAAGCAACAGATGATCGATTGGGCGAAGAACGGGCTGCACGGACGCTACGAGATCGCCAACAGTCCGTTTGACTTCGAATCGCTCCTGGCGGGCGTGGAGATCCCAATCCTCGCCATGACGCTGGACGGCGATCACTATGCGCCTCCGGCGTCCACGCAGAACCTCCTCGACAAGATGCCAAGGGCTCCGGTCACCCGGCGTCACTTCACGGCCGCCGACATGGACGAGTCCCGGCTGAATCATCTCCGCTGGGCCCGGGACGGTGGGCCGATTGCCGCCACGATCCGGGCGTGGATCGACGAGAATCTGAGCTGAGATGAGCTTCGTGAAGATCTATCACATCGCCACCGAGCCCGATTGGGAGCGGCGATCCGACGTATACGCCCCGGATGGGTGGCGGCGCGAAGGTTTTGTGCACTGTTCCACGGACGAGCAGGTGGTGCGGGTTGCCAACCATCTCTTTGCCGGCCGCCACGATCTGGTGCTGCTGCTCATCGACCCGGCACGCCTTGGGGCACTCGTGGTTTGGGAAGACACTGCAGGCGCCGGTGAGGACTTCCCCCACGTCTACGGGCCGATCGAGACCGCTGCCGTCGTCACTGCCGAGCCTTTCCCCTGTGGGTCCGACGGCACCTTCGATTGGTGGGCTCCTCCGAGCTAGCTCAACCGCCGGTGAGTTGCTGCTCGAAGCAGCTGGCGTACAGATCAGGATCGGCGGCGATTGCGGCGTCCGTGACCGCGGTCTCTGGGCCGCGGCCCGAAGCGCTCGGCTGCACCGTGCCGAACTCGACGCCGAGGCCCGCTTCGACGCACGACACGACGCCGTCAAAGAAGGCGGCATCCTCTTCGGGCGTTGGCCCGTGCTGCTCATCCCACGCCGCCTCGACGGGGCCGAGGTGAATCGTTATGCAGGCGTTGACGATGGCGTCGAGCTGGTCGCCGCCCGAGGCCCGGTAGCGGGGGACACCACTCAGATCGAACGCAACCGAGAACTCAGCCCCTGCCTCGTCCACACACTCCTCGACGGCGCCCAGCGCCGCCCGGAACTCCTCATCGGTGACGATGCCGTCGTCGAGGATCTCGTCTGGGGTCGGCACGGCGGAGCCGCCGCCACAGGCGGAGAGGACGAGGACCAGGGCCAACAGGCGGCGCATCCCGCCAGTATCGCAGGGGAGTCGAGGACGGTAGCGAGGCCGATCCACGGTTGACAGAAGCAGAACAGGCCTGAATCATCGCTTGCATCTCTGTTGCCATGAATGGTCTGACGAATTGCTGATTGGATGAGACACCCGAGTCGTCCACGCCGGGTCGTGGTGAAACCCGTTCCCGCAAGTCGACGCGTCGTGACGCAAGCGCTGCGGGCCGGCCGCCGAATAGCCCCGGTCCACGGCTTGCTGAGCGTTGACGTGACCGAAGCACGACGTCAACTGAGGTCGGTCGAGCCTCCGCTGTCGTTCACTGCCTTCCTGGTGGCCTCTGTGGGAAGGGCGGCGGCAGCCCACCCGGAGGTTCACGCCTACCGCAACTGGCGTGGACGACTGGTATTGCACGACCATGTCGACATCGCCACGCTGGTGGAAGTGAATCGACCCGAAGGGTCGTTCCCACTCGCCCACCTCGTCCGTGACGCCGACGTGCGCGATGTCGAGGACATCAGCTCTGAGATCCTGCGTGTGAAGACCGATCCGACCACCAGCCGCAGCGGTCAGCTGCTGGCCCAGGGTATTCCTGCGTTTGGCAGAATCCCTGGAGCCGTACCGCTGTTCTACCGGCTCATGGCACGATCGGTCCGCATGCGTCAGATGGCGGGCACCGTGGCTGTCACGTCGGTCGGGATGTTTGCGGGCGGCGAGGGTTTCGGCATCGGATTCCCGACGGTGATGACGTTGACCGTCCTCGTCGGCGGCCTCAACGAACGTCCGCGAGCAATCGACCACCAGGTTGTCATCCGCGATGTACTCGATCTGACTGTCACCGTCGACCACAGAGTGGTCGACGGGGCACCCGCCACTCGATTCGGCGCCGACCTGCGGCGCATCATAGAAACGGGCGCCGCCCTCGGATGAACTTCAACGGCGGCCGTGACCCCACGGCAACCACCATTACCGGACTAGAGGAGCGTGCTAGCCGGCTGGGGCCGAGGTCACAGCTCGGCCAGCGCCGGCACGATTTCAGCGCCGAGCTGCACGATCGGCGTGCCTTTGTAGTCTTCGGGAACGCTGAACATGACGTGATCAAAGCCCATGGCCGCCCAGGGCCGGACCTGGTCGACGATCTCTGCGGTTGGTTGGCCGGTGTAGATGATGAACGCAGCCGTCTTTGAGATCTCGTCGTAGTCGCGACCAAGGCGCTCGCAATGGGCCTTCAGAATGTCGAGCTTGTGGCGCAGCTCGTCCGGACCCCCGAAGACGAACAGATTGCACGCATCCGCATACTGGGCGACCATTCGCAGCGTCTTCTTTTCTCCGGATCCGCCGATGAGGATCGGCGGTCGTGGATCGCTCAGCGCCTGGGGACTGTTGATCGGTTCGGTGAGCTGGAAGTGGGTGCCGTCTATTGGAGTGCGGTCGCCGTCCCACATCTGGAGCACGATCTTGATGGTCTCTTCGAGCTGCTCGAAGCGATCCGCGAGTGACGGGTATGGAAAGCCGAGGCCCACCGACTCTCGCTCATACCATCCGGCTCCGATCCCCAACCAGGCCCGCCCCTCGGACAGCACGTCGAGGGTGGTCACGGTCTTGGCCAGCAACCCGGCGGTCCGGTAATGGATCCCGGTCACCAGGGTGCCCAGCCGGATGCGTTCCGTGATCCCGGCCAGGTATGACAGAGCTGTGTACGCCTCGAGCATCGCATTGTCGGCAGGTCCGATCATCGGTTCGAGCTGGAAGAAGTGGTCCATCACCCACAAGGTGTCCAATCCCGCACCATCGGCGGCCTCGCCGATAGTACGCAGCGCCGGCGCGATGGCGGCATCGCCGCCCGGCCAGGTGAAGTTGGCGACCTGAACACTTGCTTTCACGTTCTCTCTCCTCCATTGGATCATCGCAGCGACCGAGATTCACAACTTCCCTCACTGTGGATCGGGTCGAGGAACGCCCGCGGCGGTCCAGTGTATCGCTGCCTCGGTCGGGGCCAGACCCGCTCAGATCCGCCCTGTCTCGTCGACGACGATGACGCTCTTGCGCAGTCACCGGCAGAAACGTTGCCGAAGTCACAACAAGTGGGCCGGGCAGGACTAGAAGTTCTAGAGCCCCGACCCCATGAGTTGGCCGGGCAGCACGCTGTGAGATCGCGACTTCCCTCCAGGGGTCACTTGCGACGTGGCGACTTGAGAAAAGGCGCTGCTTGGTCTCTGCGCCCGGGGGTTCCTCGCTCTACTGCCTTGTCCAGCAACGAGAAGTAGTAGCCGATCACCCCCACGATCGGCACCAGCAGGATGACCAGGGCCCACTTGACGACCTCCCGACGCGGCATGGTGTCCCGGCGACGCCACAGGTGGAAGAGCGCAAAGACGATAAGTACCGCCAGAATGCCCAGGTCAATTGCCAGCCACACGGCCTCGGCATCCCTCCACTCGTGAATCCAGGTTATCGCGACGAGCGACGCAAACCCGTGGCCCCCAAGTCGCTTCGACGGCCAGCGTATTTCGAATCATCACTCCAACCCATACCCAAAGGGGAAGAGGGGCTCCGCGTCGCTTGCATCCAACGAGCCCAGTGGCACTTGATCGATGGAGCGAGGCCAAGTGTATGGGAGCTCGCCGCGGAACGGCTCGACGCCGAATAGTACGTCGGCAACACCTTGACCTTCGGTTCCCGGCAGCCAGGCGGCGACAACCGCATCCCAGTCGTCGATTCGGTCCGTGATGATGAGCGGGCGGCCGCTGATCAGGACGATCACCACTCGTTCGCAGTGCACGTCGAGGTTGTCGAGCACAGCGAGATCTCGACTGTTGAACGCCAGGTCGGGGCTATCTCCCTCGCCCTCAGCGTACGGCCGTTCGCCGACCACGCCGATGCAGAGATCAGGATCGGGGATATTCCCGTCATCCTCGAGGCGGTTCAGATTCCCGAACCGGTCGTAATGGACTTCGACTCCGGGACTCACGGACGCCTGGATCCCTTCCAGGATTGTGGTGCCGGCCGTGATGTTGCCGCTGCGTCCCTGCCACTCGATAGTCCAGCCTCCGGACTGGATGCCGATGTCGTCGCCTGCCTGGCCGCCGACGAAGATCACCCCGACATCGTCTCGAATTGGCAACAGGTCGTCGTCGTCCTTGAGCAAGACCAGGGATTTGGCGACGGCTTCCCTGGCGACGGCCCGGTGCTCGGCCGATCCCACGGTCGCCAACAGGCTGGGATCGGAGTAGTCGGACTCGAACAAGCCCAGCTCGATCTTCACCCGGAGAATCCGGCGCACCGCATCATCGATGCGCTCCAACGGTACGTCACCATTGTCGACGGCCCGCCACAAGGTCCAGATGAACTGCCCGTAGTTGTACGGCACCATGTTCATGTCGATGCCGGCATTGAATGCAGCCACCACCGATTCGTAGTAGTCGCTCGATATCTGGTCGATGGCCTGCCAGTCGGAGACCACGAAGCCACCGAACCCGAGCTCACCCTTCAACACATCGGTGATGAGGTACCGGCTGGCATGCATCTTGGTGTCGTTCCAGCTCGAGAAGGAGACCATCACGGCCTCCGCGCCGCTGTCGAGGGCCTCGACGTAGGGCGGGAGGTGAATCCGGCGCAGTGTCGCCTCATCGACCGCGGTCACTCCCTGGTCGATGGGGCCCGATCCCGTAGTGGCGCTGCCCCACGACGTCCCTCCATCACCAACGAAGTGCTTCGCGGTTGCCAGGATTGTCTGCGTGTCAGAGAGGTCGTCACCCTGCAGACCTTTCAGATAAGCGGCAGCCAGCGGGCCGACGAGGCCGGCATCCTCTCCGAACCCTTCGTAGGTACGACCCCAACGGATGTCTTGCGGCACGGCCAGGGTCGGGGCGAAGTTCCAGTGGATTCCGGTTGCCGCCACCTCGCGCGCCGTAATCTCGCCGATGCGGCGCATCAGGTCCGGGTCGTTGGCCGCGCCGAGGCCCACATTGTGGGGAAACACCGTTGCTCCGCGAACGTTGTTGTGTCCATGCACTGCGTCGACACCGTAGATCAGCGGGATCCCCAGGCGAGTGGCGCCCGCCTCGGCCTGGAAGCCGCCGGTCATTTTCGCCCAGCCCTCCGGACTGTTATCGGAAGGTGAGCCACCGCCGCCGCTCAATACTGAGCCGATACCGAACAGGGTGATCGCTCCCGGCTGGATGCTGTTCTTCTCGACCTGGGTCATCTGGCCGATCTTCTCGGCAAGCGTCATGCGGGCCAGCAGATCCTCGACCCGGGTGTCGATCGGCGCAGACCCGTCCCGGTACGCCGCGGACGGCTCCGGCGACGGCAACTGCTGCGGCGGAACAAACGCCTGCACCGCGGGGCCGAAGACATGCTCTGCGAGCGATTCGTATTCGGCAGGCAGTGCAGCAAAGGCAACGAGGAACCCGCCATAATCCGACTCGGCGATCGCCGCATCCCCTTTCAGCAGCTGGTCTCCGAGCGGGCTGATCACGGCCTCGAACGGGTAGTAAGTCCAGGTGAGATGGTCGGTGGTCGTCGTTCCCGCGGGATCCGGGCGTCCACTCAATCCGAGCTCAACGGCGAGTCCACCGAGCACGTCCGACGCGGTGGCCCCCGGCGCGGCTTGCAGCGCCAGAAAGGCTGGCTCGGCTGGCGATTCGTCGCGTATCAGCAGGCCGTACTGAGTCTCCGCCCAGCCATCCGGCGCCAACCCTTCGACCCCGAACAGGTGATCGCTGAAGGCAACCAGAGCGGTTCCGGAGTCGGTGGTCGGCACCGTGGCGGTCACCGCAGTAGTGGTCGTGGTCGGCGCGATGGTTGAAGTCGTTGTCGTCTCGGTGGCGTCGGAGTCTCCCGTGCAGCCGGCAAGGAGCACGGCAAGCACGACGGAAGCCCCCAGGTGTCGATACTTCATTTCCCGGATCTTGCGCTACGCATCCGACAATGTCGAATCCGCCGCGCTCCTCGCCGGCGCCGGCCCGCGGTTCGGGGCAACGCCGGTCACGCCAGTCCGTACCGGCGTGGCCACAGCGGACCCTCGGGGCTCGCCTCCAGCGCTGCCAGGGGTATCTGACTGCTGTCGCGGGGCCAGGCGTACGGCAGCCGCCCGGAAAAGGGCGTATCGCCGAACAGTACGTCGGCTAGTCCGGCACCCTCGCTGCCCGGCAGCCACGCCGCGACGAGGGCGTCGAAATGGGGCACCTGGTCGGTGATGAGCAGAGGCCGCCCGGAATAGATGACGCCGACCAGGGCCTCACACCGGGCTCGCATGCGTTCGATCAATGCGATGTCCTCCGGCGGGAGGGTCAAGTCGGCGCGGTCGCCCGTCATCTCCGCGTACGGCGGCTCGGCCACCACGACGATTCCAACATCGGCCGGTTGGTCGGCGAAATGCCCGTTGGGGTCGAATGCGACCTCGGCTTCGTTCGCCACGGTGGCGTGGATCGCTTCCAGCAGACTCGTCCCTGGAATGTCTCCGCCGGGGAGGCCGCGCCACTCAACGGTCCACCCACCGCATTGGAGACCCACATCGTCTGCGGCGCCCCCGGCGACATGGATCCGGCTGACGTTCTTCCGCAGAGGTAGTGCACCGTTGTTCTTGAGTAGCACAACCGACTTGGCCACCGCTTCGCGGGCGACCGCGCGGTGCTCGGGAGACCCGAATGAGGATATGAGTTCCGGATCCGCGGTGATCCCGTCGAACAAACCGGCCTCCTCCTTCACCCGCAGGATCCGCCTGACCGCGTCGTCGATACGCTCTGTTGGAACCGTCCCAGATTCGACCGACTCGATCAACGTCTGCATGAACTTCCGCCAATCGTGCGGGACCATGACCATGTCCAAGCCGGCGTTGATCCCCATTGCTACTGCGGTGGTGTAGTCGGGATCCAAGTAGTCGACTGCCAGCCAGTCAGAAACCAGGAAGCCGTCGAAACCGAGTTCGCCCTTCAGCACGTCTGTGAGCAGGTAGCGGTGTGCATGCAACTTGAGGTCATGCCAGCTGCTCAGCGAAACCATGATCGTACGGGCGCCGTCTTCCAGGGCGGCGAGATAGGGAGGGAGGTGCACCGTACGAAGCTCCTCCTCACCGATCAGGGCGGCGCCCTGGTCGATCCGCTGTCCCCACCGGCCGTGCTCGTACATCTCGCCGAACTGGTTGTCGTGCTGTTCGAGGATCAGCCGTCGTTCTTCGGTCATGACTTCGTCGGCGGTGCCCGGGTTGCCGTCGCAACCGACGGTTTCGCCTACCTCGGTTCCGCCGCCGGCCGTGCCCCATTGGGTCCCGCCGTCGGCGATGAAATGCTTCACACATCCAAGCACCGCGTGCGGATGGGCCAGCCCGGTGCCCGCGGCGTCCTGGAGGCCGCGCAGAAAGGCCTCACCCAACTCCGTGACCAAGGAGGTGTCCTCGGAGTAGGCCTCCAACGTGCGTCCCCAGCGGATGTCCTGCGGGACGCTGACCGGAGGAGCAAAGTCCCAGCGCACACCGGTGGCGATCAGTTCCTCGGCTGTAACCCGGGCAACCCGGCGAACCAGATCGGGGTCGCCGGTGGCCCCCAGCCCGATGTTGTGGGGGAACACCGTAGCTCCGTAAACATTCGTGTGTCCGTGAACTGCGTCGACACCGTAGAGGAGCGGCACAGCCATTCGTGACGTGAGTGCTGCGTCTTGGTAGGCCGCCACCATCTCGGTCCATGCTTTCGGTGTGTTCGGCTCCGGATTGCCCCCACCGCCTGATAGCACCGAACCGATGCCGTGTTCGGCTACCTCGTCGGGCGTGATGCTGAACTTCTCGACCTGGGTCATCTGCCCAACCTTCTCGGCGAGCGTCATGTTCGCGAGCAGCTGTTCTATGCGATTCGGCGTCATAAACCCTCCAGGGCGGTTGTCAAGTGGAGCTGCTCACGGCCGACCACTAGTCGCTGGGGGAAGGGGCTGGTGGCCAGCCGTGAGCCAGGGGTCATGGCACGAGCTCGAACGATCCGACGTCGCAACCCGCGCCTTGCGGGCGGGCCACGCCACGTTGGTCAATCGCCGGGCAGACTGCCGTATCGGCGGCATCGATGGCCGGACTCCCCGCGCCGAGGGCGTGGGTCAGCGTCGGGCCGCCGTTGTCGGCCAGCGGCCCGAGCAGCGCATCGGTGAACGACTGATCATCGGCGGCGATCGGGCTGCAAGAGCCGTCGCTGATCACGTTGAAACCGCCCGATGTGATCGTGGCTGCGCCGCCACCCTCGATCGCACAGGCGGGCGAACCACCGTTGCCCTCCAAAACGTTGTTGGTCAGCGTGGCGTTGGCGGGTGCGCCGAACGTGGCGACCAGTATGCCCGACGCGGTGCCGCCCGGAGCGACGTTGCCGGAGAAGGTCGAGTTGGTCACGGTGAGCTGGCCGTCCGTGTGGAAGATCCCGCCGCCGTGCCAGGCCGTCGACACGTTGCCGCTGAACGTGCTGTTGACGATGGTGGCATTGCCCAGCGTACGGAGCCCACCGGCCACATCGCTCGCGGCAGCGTTGCCGCTGACTGTGCTGCGGGTGATATTGATCGTGCTCCCAAAGAAGCCGTAGATGCCGCCCGCCGGCTGGTTCAGGCTGACGTTGTCCCGCACCGTGCTATCGGTGAGGTTCAACGTCGCCCCGGCGCCGTTGTAGATCCCGCCGCCACCGAACTCGAAGTTCGCGGGTCCGGCGCTGTTCTCGGTGTTGTCGCGGACCGTGACCCGGTCGAGGCTCAGCGTTCCGAAGTTGAGGATGCCGCCGCCTTGAGGAGCGGCGGCGCCGTCGGCGACCTCGAGGTCGCTCATGGACACGGACGCGGTCGCCTCGATCTGGAAGACCCGCGACGCATTGCCCCCACTGATCACGATCCCCGGTGCCGCCGACGCGTCGATGGTCACGCTTCGGTCGATGCCGAGCTGTCCTGAGGTCAGCCCGATCGTTCCCCCGGCCAGCGCCGGGTCGAACGTGATCAGACCGCCATCGGCGATGAGGCCCAATGCCTCCCGGAGCGATCCGGCCCCGCTGTCATCGAGGGTCGTCACCGTCAGCTCGGTCGGTGGCGGGAACTCGACCCGCTGTACGAGATCGATTCGGGCCTCACCGCTGGCGGTGCCGTTCGGGAACTCGAAACCGTAGCCCCAGACGTCGGTCAACGTGAGCCCGTCGTCTGGTGCACCCGCCGGCTGGTCGGTGCTCCGGACGAAATCGGTGAGCGGGATCTCGACCCGCTGCCACCCGGGGATGGAGTCGGTGAACGACGTCTCGAACCGCTCCGCGGTGTCCGGACCCTGGAACACCCGAACGTAGTCGACCAGGTACTCCTGCGGGAAGACCACATCCTCGCCGACCGGACCGCCGAAGTTGCCGCCGATGGCGAAGTTGAGCAGCAGGAAGAACGGCTTGTCGAACACCCAGGGCCCGGGCACGTCGGACGGAACGGCCTGGTGGTATTGGATGCCGTCGACGTACCAGGTGATCAGGTCGGGCTCCCACTCGACGGTGAAGGTGTGATACTCGCCGCCGACCCGCTCGCTGAAGTCGTAGATGCCGCCGAAGCTCCCGCCTCCGCTGTAGCCCGGCCCGTGGATCGTTCCGAAGATCTCGTTGGGCAGCCGGCCGACCCACTCCATGATGTCGATCTCACCGGCACCCGGCCACGGGTTGTACGTGATGTCAGTGCCCAAGCTCCAGAACGCCGGCCACAAGCCGTCGAGGTCGGTCCCGAGGTCCGGCACTCGCAGACGGGACTCGATCCGCCCGTAGGCGAACTCGGCCTTGTTCTGGGTGAGCAGGCGAGCCGACTCGAACTCACAAGGTCCGTAGTAGCACTCCTGGGATCCGTCGGCCTCGGTGAGTGTGATCACGAGGTTGCCGTTGCCGTCGGTCGCCGCATTGGCGGGATCATCGGTGTAGTACTGCAACTCCTCGTTGCCCCAGCCGTTCTTCCCGTCCGGCGTGGTGTCACCGAGCTCGTAGGCCCAGTTCGCCGGGTTCGGCGGCGTGCCCGCCGCCTCGTCGAACTCGTCCGCCCACACCAGGCTCCAGCCTGAGGGGCCGGGATCTGGGGCACGGTTGTCTTTCAGCGTGACCGTGACGTCCTCGCCGCCACCTGCGCCGTAGTACCAAAACGAGAGACTCTCGGTCCCGGTCCAGTCCTGCCCGAGCGGGAAGTCACGGATGAGAGCAGCGTCCGAGCCGCCGGCCGTGATGGCCTGGCCTCCGAACGTCTCGCCGTTGAACGGCACTATCTCGGGGCCGCACGGCAGACCGGTCTCATCGAACCGGAAGTGGAACACGAGATCGACGTCACCGTCGTCGTCGACATCCTCCTCGTGTCGCTTGGCCACCCCGGTCTTCCTGTCGACATGGATCTCACTTGCCGCTCCGAGCGTCACGGTCGTGTGATCAACGCTCGTGGCGTCGAAGGTCGGCGTGCTGAGCAGTTGGACCGGCAGGACCCCGCTGCCCTGGTTGCACAGTGCACCCTCTACTTTGATGTCGACGGACAGCGGTACCTCGGCGACCGCGAGGTCCTCGAAGGCGTCCTGTCCCGGGCGAGTATCTGGTTCCGCGTCGTCGACGCGGATCGCCTCGAGCGTCGCGGGTCCCTCGACGTCCCAAAGGAACGCACCCTGCGTGAAGTCATCGAGCACGTTGGGGTCGAACGGGTCGTTGTCGTCGATCAGCACCGAACCCTGGAACAGGGCGCCACGCTCGACGTCGACCGGGTTGGTCAGCCGGATGACGATTTGCTCATCACCCTCGAACTTGGTGTCGTCGAATGTCTCGACGATGAAGAACTGTTCGCTCGGTCCGCCGTTGACGAAGGTCAGCGTGCCGCTGGTGGGCGTGAACTCCTCGCCGGCGATCGCATTCGAGCGCTCGGTGTCGTAGTCAATGCTCACCTGCGCCGGATCGTCGGGGCCGAGTGGCCGGTTGAGCTTCACGCCGATGTCCCCGGTCGTACCTTCCTCGACGAACGTGTTTTGCTGCGAGAACTGGACGGTGACGGCGGGAGGCTCGGCGATGCCGTAGACGCTGACCTCGTCCATGTAGTAGGCGCGCGGTCCACCGGTGTCGAGCGTTCCCACGGCATAGCCATGCATCTCGAACAGACCGAGACCGTCGTTCGGTGCTCCATTGCCGATCTCCTTGCGGACAAACGACGCAAACGGGAACTCGAGAAGTTGCCATCCGACGAAGTCGTCGGTGAACGACACCGTCCAACGCTCGGCGTCGTCGGTGGTGGAGCCGGGGTTGCGGTTGTCGAGGAGGTCGATGAACACCGTGGTGCCCGAGCCGATGCCGTGGAACCACATCGAGAAGCCCTCGCTGGTCGACCAGTCCTGCGAAACCCACTCCCCGCCGGCCTCGAAGCCGTGGATGAACCCGGCGAATGAAGTCACGTCGACGTCGATCTGCAGCACGCTGTTAGGCGTGCCGACCGCCGGCAGCACCGGCGCCGGCGGCGTCGTCGGATTGGAGAGGGCGACGGAACTACCGGCGCCGCTGAAGGTGCAGAAGTTCAGCGGGGGCACGGCGGGAGCGCACGGCGTACCCGGTGCCACACCGCTCTCGAAGTCGTCGATGACTCGGCGGCTGTCGGGCACCAGCGGCCCGCGGGTGAACGCCCAGTAGTCGGTGCGGAAGTTCACGTCGCTGCCCGAGTTGCCGATGACGGCAAAGACCACGTTGACCAGCTGGCCGTTGCCGCCGCGGGCCACGGTTGTCGGGTCCAGGACGCCGTTGCCGCCGGTGAAGAACGAGTTGTCGTCGAAGAAGTTGTCAAGCGGGATCGACACGAGCTGCCACCCGCCGCCGGCGACGGCGCACGGTCCGGCCGTCGACACGACGCAGTTGAACTGGAACTCGTCATCGGTCGTTTGGTCGGCCGATCCGTTTGAATCGTCGTCTTCCTGGAGGTTGATTTCGAGTGTGTAGTCCTGTCCCCCATCCGGGTTGATCCAGAAGTTGAAGTGGTCGGTACCCGAGATGTCGACCGGGCTGGTGCGGCCGAAGCCCCCGTAGAAACCGGGCGTGCCGCCCGAGCCCCATCCGGTCTCGAGCGAGAAGGCGCCGCCGTTGGCAGGCGGCAGGTCGGAGGGATTGGCGCCGATGCCGCCGCCGCCAACCGACCCGTTGAACGAGAACCAGCCGTTGGCTCCCGGGTTCCCGTGCTCCATGTCGTCGAACACGACCTCGTCGAAGGCCAGCGGCCCGCCGGAGCTGAAGGCGAACAGGTCGAAGTCGAGCTCGACCGTTGAGGGATTGCCCCCTTGGACGCCTGACACCACGATGACCACCTCGTCCAGGTCGCCGTTGAAGGTGCCGTTGCCGCCCGTGAAGAGATCCGAAAAAGCGCTGAGCGGTGCACTCACTAACGTCCACTCGTCGTTGAACTCCGACGAAGCGAACGCGGTGTCGAGGCGGAAGGAGTCCTCGACGCCGTTGGTCCAGCCGTCGCCGTTGAGATCCTCACGGATCGTGATCTCCAGGGTGTATTCGTCCACGGTGGCATCGCTCTGGTTGAGCACCCACACGTTGAACCACGGATCGGCCGGGGGTGTCACCTGCGCCGCGTCCGGGAAGTTCTTGAAAGCCCCCCCATAGAAGCCGCTCGCGGTGCCCTGACCGCCCCAGCCGGTGCTGAAGTAAAAGCCGCCCTCGTAGGGCCTATCGGCAAGGACCCCTCCCCCGCCGCCGGCGGCGTTGCCCCCAAAGAAGCCCCAGTCCGACGAGTCGCCGTCTTCGAAGTCGTCGATGACGACACCGGTGGCGTCGGGCACGGCCAGTGCCGGTGCGCTGACTGCTAGTAGTCCCAGCAGGCTGAGAACCACCGCCAGCAACGGCACCCGCTTCTTGTTCACGCTCGTATGTCGAGTCATATCATTCCCCTCGGCTCGCGCCTCCGTCACGCGGATTCAGACTCTCTGGAGATGGATCCTCCAGCTTCGGCTCCTCCGCTCCCTCGGACCTTTCGTTTACATGTTGCTCTTTGCCGTTGTTGCCACCGATGAGCCGTCTCGTCCAGCCGCTCAAGACTTCGACGAGTGGAGCGACCGTAAGCCACCGGCGGGTTCGCGCCCACCACGACGGATCACTCATATCGGTTCGAAGGGCGCGGAGCGGCTACGTGCGCTTTGCATTCGCTGCCGATCCAATACTGGAGCCGGCACCAAGCCGAATAGGCGCCTCCCTCGTATCTTCCCTCTCATCGGTTTCTCCCGTTTTGACCTCTCCGCAAATCACAATCGAATTGAGCCCTTCCCGCCTCCGCTACTTATCAGCACCGGACACGACGATGCCCGACAAGAAGATGCGTTGCGAGAAGAAGAAGATCGTCAGCGGAATGACCAGCACGATGAACGCCGCCGCCATGATCAGGTTCGGGTTTTGTTGATATGTGCCGTTGAAGAAGCTCAATCCGACGGAGATGGGAACTATGTCCCGGTTGCCGGCCAGGTAGATCAACGGGTTGAAGAAGTCGTTCCACGCAAAGAAGAAGTGGAACAACGACACGGCGGTCAGCGCCGGTACCGCTTGGGGCAAGATGATCTGTATGAAGGCCCGGAACGGGCCTGCCCCATCCACGGAAGCCGCCTGTTCCATCTCCCTGGGGATGGTCAGGAAGTACTGACGTAGCAGAAACACGTTGTACGCGTTCCCAAACATCAGTGGGACTATCAGCGGCAACCAGGTTCCGGTCCACCCGATTGTCGTGAAGAACGCATAGGTCGGGATCAGGACGACCGCCGGTGGCAGGATGATTGTCCCGACCAACACGATGAAGAGCACAGATCTGCCCGGGAATCTGAACCGGGCAAACCCGTAGGCAACGACTGCTGACGCAGAGACCGACCCCACCAACGTTACGAAGGCGTACAGCAAGGTCCAGAAAAGCATGCGGGGGAAGTTGATGAAATCCCACGCGTCCTTGTAGTTCCCCCACGCCCAGTCAGAGTTGCGAACCGGATCGAGCTGCCTCCAGTTGCCTTCCCAAACGATCGTCCCGGCCTCAGGATTGTCAGGGTCTACGAATTCGCTTTCCTGGCGGCCCGGGTCGACAATGGCCAGCTTGCGTACCTCGCCGTCGATCGGGACTGACAGCACGTCATACTCTTTGCCCTCGAACTCGAACGTGGCCGGGGAGGAAGGCAGGATCGGGGCTTCAGGGTCCGACGCCTGTTCGCTGGTCTTGACCGACGTGACGAAGGCATAAGCCATCGGCATCAGGAATATGGCGAGCAAGCCGGCCGTGAGAGCCGTCGTGCCCAGTTTGAGCAATAGAGTGCGGCGCCGTGCTTTGACCATCCACTCTGGATCTGCTTCGACGGTGTCCTGCTGTCTGGTTGTCAATGATGTAGCCATGTCAGTCCCCCGCGTAGTAGACCCAGTACTTCTGGGTTCCGAAAAGGATGATGGTTATCGCCAGACCGAAGAAGAAGAGGAACCAGGCGAGAGCGGCACCGTATCCCATCTGTGAGAAATCAAAAGCCTGCTGATAGAAGTAGATCATGAAGAAGTTGGTAGCTCCCTCCGGGTAGCCGAGATTTCCGGGATTGAGCACGAACGGGGGCAAGAAGTACTGGAGTAGCGCCACGATTCCCAGCACCAGGTTGTAGAAGATCACCGGCGTGACCATCGGAAGGCTGATCGTGACAAGCCGGCGCCACCACCCGGCCCCGTCGATGTGGGCCGCCTCGTGGAGTGCGGTGGGGATCCCTTGGAGTCCGGCGAGGTTGATGAGAATCATGTTGCCGATCCCCCAGATCCCGATGAACGTATAGGTGATGGGGATCAAACCAGGCTCATCGAGCCACCTGATTCCGTCGATGCCGACGGCGTTGATTCCGAACACCTCGATGATCCGGTTGAGCCAACCCGTTTGCGAGTTCAGCACTTGACCCCAGATCAACGTCCCGGCCACGAACGGAACCAGTGACGGTGCGAAGAACAGAGTCCGGAAGATGTTCCGGCCCCACAGGTTCAGCGAGTTGAGCAGCACCGCCAGCATGAACGCCGAGAACATCGATACCGGTAGCATGATCAAGCCAAACCGCAAGGTCACCCACAGTGATGACCATGTGTTCGGGTCGTCGAACAGCATTCGGGTCCAGTTGTCTAGCCCGGTGAAGCTGGCCTCGTTGGTGGCCAGGTTGTAATCGAACAGCGAGATGACAAGCGAGGCACCCATCGGGACCAGGTAGAAGATCGCGAAACCGATCAGCCAAGGAGAGATGAAGGCAAAGCCGAGTTTCGCCTCGTATTTCTCAGCACCCGACATCTTGCGACGTCTGAGCCGTGGTCCTGCCCTCTCCTCGGTGATTGCATCTGAGAATGTCATTGCCCTCTCCTCCACTGGCGTTCGGCGGGCCGGAGAATCCGGCCCGCCGAACCATCAACCTCCTGTTATCCGGTAGCCCGGTCGAAGATCGGCTGCAGAATCCCTTCGAGCTGCGGGATGACCGCATCCACATCGGCGTTGGGGTCACGGACGATCAGGTCCCACCACTCGCCGAGGCCGTCTATCGACTCGACGTAGGCGGGCCACCAGGCCTCGTGGCTCGGGATATCCGGATAGCTCAACGCCTCGAGGCCGACATCCCAGGTGAACCCGGCATCATTGGCCGGATCCGCGATGTAACCCGCCTGCGAGCTGATCCGTGCCGGCAAGGCGCCGTAGATCTGGGCGAGGTTCGGGCCCTGCTCGGCGCCCAACATCCAACCGACCACCTGGAAGGCTTCGTTGGGATACGCGCTCGACTTGGGGATCGCAAATGTGTCGGCGTGCAGCTTGGCCGTGATCGTGCCGTCGGGTCCGGCGGGGATCGCCGCGGTGTCGAACTCGTCGAACGGCAGCTCGCCGGTACCCCAGCCCTTGAACCAGGTGTGAGTGGCGAGCATCGAGCAGTTGCCCGAGCCGAGCGGTGACGGATTGGACAAGAGTTCGCTTGCCCGGAAGTCGGGAGTCGGGACGAAATGGTCCTCGTAGATGGCAGCGTGATACCACTTGGCAAAGTCTTTCCAATGCTCGGGGAACACAAACGACGTCCCATCATCGGCGACGAAATTGCCCGCACCAAACATGGTGGCCAGGCCGCGGAACTCGTCCTGGAGGGTCCCGCAGTAACCCCATTGCACCTGGGCGTTGGGATCAAAGCCGTCGTCGGCAGGAGTCAGCCCGTTCTCGTCAACCGAAAGAATGATGCCGAGCTCGCGCAGGGTGTCGACATTCCACGGCTTCTCGTTGCCGTCGGCATCGACATACGGAGCGCCGAACTCTTGCGGCGGGTATGCCAGGCCGGCCTCATCGAAGTGAGCTGAGTTGTACCACATCATCTGCGGGAACGCCCCGAAAGGCAGACCGATCTGTTCGCCGCCGATGTTCCAGAAATCGACGAACGCCGAATCGAAGTCACTCAGGTCGTAGCTGTTCGACTCGATGTACGGTGAGATGTCGAGCCACCCACCAAAGAAGGTGGCGGCGCTGCGAACACCCATGGGACCGACGATGTCGGGCGGATTGCCGCCGGCGATCTGAGTCTGCAGGATTGTCGCAGCCTGGTCGGCGTCCACGACTTCCATCTTCAGCGAGATGTTCTCACCGAGAGGCTTGGTCGCGTTGAACTCATCGACGATCGCCTGCTGCAGTGGTATCACCGGAGCGTCGGTACCGGCACCCATGCCGATGAACCATCGAAGCTCCACAGGTCCGGCAGAGGGCGGTGCTGTGGTGGGCGGCGCTGTATCGGGCGCTGCAGTAGTGCCTCCGCTGCCTGACGGTGCCGCCGTTGTCGTGGTGTCGTCACCTGACGGCGCCGCAGTCGTGTCGCTTGTGCCGCCTCCACATGCTGCGGCGATCAAACTGACCGCCAGCAGCAATGCGAAGACAGTCATGTGTCTGTTCAGTCGCACTATGTGCCTTCCTTTCGTGTAGCGCGGCCCGCGCCGCATGAAGCGCGCACCACGGTTTCTTCGGGAACGATGACCCGTCGGCCGGAAGCCGAGGGTTCATCGATCAAGTCAATGAGGGGAACTCCGGCGGCTGGATCCAACCCGCGGGAGAGAGGACGGACGTCATGAGGAGTCGGTGCAACGCGGTCGTTGGTGTTGACCACACGCGAGACGGCGAAGCGCGATTCGCGCTCGGCGATCCTCTCCAGCGTCGTTGGCACGGAGGCCCTCCTCATCCCATCTGTGGGAACGCTCCCACGGTACGACAGAATGACCTGTGAGAGCGCTCTCATCTTATGGCCCCCCACTCGGAGCTGTCAACTGATCCCCTAACAAGGAAGCCGATCTTGATACCCGACGTCGGTTCATGATAAGTTTCCGCCTGCTTCTAAGAGCGCTCCCAGCCCAAACCCAGAACGGCACCAAAGGCCGGAGCGTAGAGCTGATGACGGTGAATCCGTGGACGCAGGCTTTGGAGGAGAATCCATGACCAGTACGAGGTCGAGGCCTCACGATCGAGCGCACGCGTTGGATCGCCCGAGCGTCGTCGGTGAATTCGTGACGTTTGAAGGCGAAGAGATGTACGTCATCCGCGGCATCGACCAAATGGCCGCCTTCTTGATAAGCATTGTCAGCGACTCAGATCATTGGATGTACGTCTCAACTACGGGTGGCCTGACCGCGGGACGGGTGGATCCGGATCGGTCCCTGTTTCCGTATGAGACTGACGACCGCCTCTATAGGGCAGGTGGGGCCACCGGCCCGTTAACCTTGCTCCGAGCACACCGCGAGGACGGCCATGTCATCTGGGAACCGTTCACGGGTCCGGCCGCCGGCGCCGCTGTCGAGCGCAATCTGTACAAGAGCCTCGTCGGAAACTCGGTCGTGTTTGAGGAGACGCATCACGACCTCGGCCTCACCTTCCGCTATCGGTGGAGCACCTCGAGTGCGCATGGCTTCATCCGAACGTCAACCATCCTGCGCGGCGAGGCGTCTCCGGTCACCGCTATCGAGGTGCTCGATGGCTTGCTCAACCTGATGCCGGCCAACGTGCCGCTGGGTCTCCAACAGTCGAGCAGCACACTCGTGGAGGCATACCGCCGCAACGAGGTGGACCCCGCCACCGGGATGGCGATGTTCTCGCTCGAGTCGCGCATCACTGATCGCACGGAACCCGCCGAGTCGATGCATGCCAACGTCGTCTGGTCGACGGGCCTCCCCGACGCCAAAGTATCGCTGAGCTCAGACCAGATTAGGGATTTCCGCGGCGGTCGCGCTTTGGATCCGGAACATCTGACAAAGGGCGTGCGGGGCCACTACCTGCTGAATGCCACCGTTGACCTCGAGCAAGCTGAAGCCTCCTCGTGGATGATCATCGCGGACGTCCATCAGTCGCACCGGGCAATCGAGGAGCGGCGCGCCCAGATTCTCGGAGGCACCGACCTGGCGGCGGCCGTCGCGCACCATGTCGGGCGCGGAACGGACCAGCTGCGATACCTCATCGATTCCGCGGACGGCAGCCAGTGCACCGCGGACGAGATGGCCACTGCGCACCACTTCGCGAACACACTCTTCAACTCGATGCGCGGTGGCGTGTTCGTAGACGAGGGCTCGGTTCCAATCGCAGACCTGATGGCCTTCCTCGAGACGCGGAACCGGACCGTGCTGCGAGCTCACGCAGAATGGCTCGACACTCTGGGCGAATCCATCGGCCATGCCGAGCTGGTGCACCGGGCCGCAGAACGAGCCGATCCAGACCTAGAGCGGCTGTGCCGCGAGTACTTGCCGATCACTTTCAGCCGACGGCACGGCGATCCGAGCCGACCGTGGAACAGATTCGCGATCCGGGTCCGCGACGAGAACGGCCTTCGGGTACTCGACTACCAGGGGAACTGGAGGGACATTTTCCAGAACTGGGAAGCACTCTGCTACAGCTTCCCGGAATACCTCGAGAGCATCGTTGCCAAGTTCCTCAACGCATCGACCGTTGACGGCTTCAATCCCTATCGCGTTACGAGAGCAGGCATCGACTGGGAGGTACCTGACCCGGACGATGCCTGGAGCAACATCGGTTACTGGGGGGACCATCAGGTCACCTACCTCCTGCGACTGCTCGAAGCATCCGAGGCATTTCATCCCGGCGCGCTCGACGGAATGCTCAACCGTCAGGTCTTCAGCTACGCCGACGTCCCATACCGGTTGCGTCCCTACGACGCCATCGTGCGCAACGCCAAGGCCACGATCGACTACGACGAGGATCGCGCCCGAGACATCGAAGAGCGAAGGGCGGTCATTGGATCGGACGGAAGATTGGTGTTCGGAGCCGACGGCAACGTACTCCATGTCACCATGGCCGAGAAGCTGCTAGTGCCCATCTTGGCCAAGCTGGCCAACCTGGTGGTCGAGGGGGGAATATGGATGAACACACAGCGACCAGAATGGAACGACGGCAACAACGCTCTCGTCGGCCATGGCGTATCGATGGTGACGCTGGCCCACCTGCGCCGCCACCTCGACTTCTGCGAGCGGCTCTTCATGCGAGACCCCGCCAACGAGTACGTGGTGTCCTCAGAGGTCGCCGATTGGTTGCACGACACAGTATCCATTCTGGCGATGTACGCAGACAGGCTCGACCAGCCGACGATCACCGACAGGCGCCGCAAGCGCCTTCTCGATGCCGTCGGCGGCCGATTCTCGGACTATCGAGGCAAGGTTTACGAACACGGGTTCTCAGCCAAAGCGACGGTTCCGGCGGCGGCCATAGTCGACCTGTGCCGGGTGGGGCGCGCCTATGCCGATCACAGCATCCGCGCCAATCGACGCGAGTCCGGGTTGTACCACTCCTACAACCTCGTAGGGGTTGACGACCAGGGACGGGAGATGCATGTCGATCATCTCCCCGAGATGCTCGAAGGCCAGGTCGCCGTGCTCAGCGCAGGAGTACTGCCATTTGACGCCGCTCTCGCCTTGATTGATGCGCTCTACGACAGTCGTCTTTATCGTCCTGATCAGGAGAGCTTCACTCTCTACCCGGCGAACGAGCTGCCGAGCTTCCTCGACCGAAACGAGATTCCGGCCCCCTCTGTCGAGTCCAACCCGCTCCTCGGCAAGCTCGTCGAAGAGCGAGACGGGTCTTTGGTCGAGCGTGACGCGTTCGGGGCATTCCGCTTTGCGCCTTGGATCATGTCCACGGCGAGCCTGACGGAGGCTCTCGACCGGCTGAGCGAAGATCCGGCCTGGACGGACCTCGTGGCTGCGAACAGATCTGCAGCCCACGAGATCTTCGAAGACGTCTTCCACCACGAACGGTTCACCGGTCGATCGGGGTCCATGTACAAGTATGAGGGCCTCGGGTCGATCTACTGGCACATGGTCTCCAAGTTGCTCCTCGCCGTCCAGGAGAACTACTGGAGGGCGCGCGCGGCTGGCGAGGCCGACGACGTGCTGGACCGGCTCGCTGCGGCGTATTACCGAGTGCGCGCCGGATTGAGTTCGGACAAGACACCGCAGCAGTACGGGGCCTTTCCAATGGACCCTTACTCTCACTCGCCGGCACACCTGGGTGCGCAACAGCCGGGCATGACAGGACAGGTGAAAGAGGAGATTCTCACCAGGTGGGGTGAGCTCGGCGTGAGAGTCGCTGACGGTATTATCAGATTCCATCCTGTTTTGCTGCGGCAGCGGGAATTCCTCGCCGGGGAGCGGTCTTGGAGGTTCGTCGATGCGGACGAGTCATATCGCACAATCACCCTGCCGGCCGGATCGTTGGGCTTCACATACTGTCATGTACCCATCGTGTACCGGTTGGTGGACGAAGGCCCTTTCGTGGCCGTCACGACCAACGACGGGGCGACCGTGCGCTCGAGCGGCGATGCCTTAGACCGAGAAACGAGTGACGCGATCTTCGAGCGACGAGCTTTGATCGCCATGGTCGAGGTCGGTGTGCCCAGCTCCGCCATCACCCTGAGCTGAGGCGCGAATGAATGGCGACCGGACCGGCGAGAAGACTCGGAAGTGGCGGGGGAGGTTCAGAATGAACGCGTATAGGTATACGCGCCGCCCAGGGCAAGCAGCCACAAGAGCAAAGCGCCCGAACGCCACCCCCGTCCGAGCCGCCACAGCTTCCACCCGCCCCACGCAAACAAAAGGGCCAGCAGGAGATCGAAGATTGGTGGCGGCGGACGCAACGGCTGACGAGCCGGCTGACCGAACAGGAAGACCAAGCCTGCCACAGCTAGGTGCCCGATCGCGTGGCGATGGCCACCAGCGGCAAGAAAGCAACCATCACGAGCATCGCGGCAATCACAATCCTCACGGCGACTCCCGTCGAAATGTCATGCACCTCACGCACCGCAACGACGGTACAGGCCGTTGCCCACAGGCCGCCCACGACGAAACCCGGCACGAAGCCCGCGATCGGGATGAAACCGAGGGCCTGCGGCACGACTGCGTACCCGAGCCCGCGCACCATCTCGTCGAAGCGCCCGCTACCGCCGAACCTGCGGCCGACAAGCACGAAGAACCACGAGCCGAGAGCCAGCACTACCGTTGCCCAGGCGATACTGCCGACAAGCCACCAGACCGGCCTGATCTCTCTCATGAGCATCAAGCCGAGTCCCATCACCAGGGCAGAGATCACCGCGACCGCCACGGCCTCGATGGTCAGGGAGGGCTCCTTGGCAACGGCGTCGTAGAAGAACGCGTCGAGCTTCAGAGCACGGCCCACCCTCCGTGCGGCAGCGCGCCACGCTCTCTCGCCGGGTTGTCTCTTCTCCAACGTCATAGTGGCCGGTCATCATGGCAGCTGCCAGCCGGCGCAGCTAGCCGGTGGACATCTTTGGGTGGTGGCAGCCGCTTCCGTGGTGCAGGCGCTGCCCCTCACGTTGCTAGTTGGCGCGATGCAACCGCCCACCGGGTCCGGCCACCAGTGCGAGGAGCATGATGTCCGGTCCCTCCGCCAAACGCGCCAAGGATCAGAGCCGCTCCAAGGGCCTCGTTCCGCTGAAGGAAGTCCGAAAGCGACTCATGCTCTTGCAGGAGGAGTACAAGGGTATCAGCGCCATCCCCGTGGCTGCGATCGTCGGATCGGCAGACCGGAGCGCACAATTCACCCGCAAGTTCAAGCCGCGGATACGTGAGCAGAGCGAACGGATGAGACAAGTCGCGCTGGCATTTCCCGACGGAGACTTTCCGCCGATCAAGGTGTACGGCGTCGACGGCACCTATTTCGTTCGCGACGGCCACATCAGGGTGGCCGCGGCCAAGGAGATGGCGGTCGCATTCATAGATGCAGAAATCACGGAACTCGCCACCGACGCCACACTCCCACCCGATATCGAGATCATCGATCTGATCCATATCGAACAACAGAGGCTGCTGCTCGCCGACACCGAACTCGCCGACCTCGAGCCCGCTCCCGACCTGCGCGTCTCACGCCCCGCAGGCTACGCCAAGCTGCGCGAGTCCATCTCGAGCCATGGCTACCGGCTGATCCAGCAGCGCGGCGAGCTTCTCTCGCGGGCCGCAGTGGCTGACGACTGGTATCACGGCGTCTACCTGCCAACCGTTGAGGCAATGAAGAGCGCCGACCTGATGACGGCCTTTCCCCACTCGACGGAAGCGGATCTGTACCTGTGGCTGGAAAGGAGGAGGTGGGCAATGCTTCCGAACCAGCGGACGGTGAGCCTCGAGGACGCCGCCTGGGAGACAGCGGCCGGGGACCTGAGGAAGCAACCGGGACCGCTCGAGGAGGACGAGGAATGAGTCGCTCGAAGCGGGTTCTCGTCGTCGCCGACGAGTTAGCGCCACAGCTGCAAAGCCCGGGAGCGAGGGAGCTTTGCCCCGACTTGATCGTCTCGTGCGGCGATCTGCCGTTCGACTACCTCGAGTATCTGGTCAGCCTTTTCAACGTGCCGCTCGTCTTCGTGCCGGGGAACCATGACCCGCAGATCGTTTCCGCACGAACGGACCCTCTCGACCCAGCTGCGTTCTCGTGGCACGCCCACCACGATGACGTGCCCGGGCCGCGTGGTTGCGAGAACATCGACGGCCGCATCGTCTCGATATCCGAGTTGCGGCTAGTCGGACTCGGCGGATGCATCCGCTACAACGAAGGCCCCAACCAGTATTCGCAACAGCAGATGGATCGGCGCGTTGCGAAGCTCATGCTGCGCTATCGGCTCGCCGTGAGAAGCCGAACCGTTGATCTGGTGGTGACGCATGCACCGCCTGCCCGGTGTGGGGATGGTCCCGACAATGCGCACCGGGGCATCGAGGCTCTGCACCGGTTGACCAAGGCGATTCAGCCCTCCTATCTCGTGCACGGCCATATCCACCCGCACGGATTCGAGCGGCCCGACCGGCGACTCGGAACCACGACGATCGTGAACGCCATTCCCTTCCGACTTCTGGAGGTCGGCTCATGATGTGGATCGACCTCAGCGGCTACACCACCTTCGAGAAGGCGCGACGCAAAGAGATCGGGCGCAGGCTGGCTCGCCTCGTCCGCGGCAAACACTCTGATCAGCTCTTGGCGTTTGACGACTTGCGCGATCAGCTCGGTCTGTATGAACAGTGGTACAGCGGCATCCGGACCATCCCCGTCGAGCAGATCGTCGGGTCGGTGGACCGCGCTGCAGATTTCGACCGAGCATTCCTCCCGAAACGCGGGGCTATGGAGAATCGGTGGAAACGCGTCGAGCAGGCTTTTCGCCACCAACCGTTCCCGCCGATCATCGCTTTCAAGGTCGGCGACGCCTATTTCATCGAGGACGGTCACCACCGCGTCGCCATTGCCCGCCAACGCAGAGACGAGTTCATCGATGCCGAGGTGACTGAGGTCAAGAGTCCGGCGCCCGTCACCGCGGCAACCGACGTTGCCGATATCGTGCACATGGGGATGCGCCAGTGGTTCCTGCGCGAGACCGGCCTGGACCGCGTCCGGCCCCAAGCCGATGTCGAACCTTCGCGTCCCCACGCCTATGCCGAACTGCTCGAGATCGTCCAAGCCGCGGCCTTTGAACTCATGGTGGGGCGCACGGAGATTGTCAGGCCCGAAGTGGCGGTAGCGCATTGGCATGACAACCTGTACAAGCCGACGCTTCGCAGGATCCGCGCCAGCGCCCTCCCCAAGGTTTTTCCTCGGGCATCCGATGCGGATCTGTACCTCCGCGTCCATGCGCAGCACCGTGAGCTCGTTTCCGTGAGCGGGGCAAGCGTCGTCGACGACGCAGTGTCTTCGGCCGAATCGGCTGCCACTACCAAGGTCAAGGCCAAAGCGCGAGTTGCGATCGAGGAGGCGAAGGAGCGGATTCCCGGCGCCACGCCTGATCGGAGAGGACGGCGATCTCCCGCGACGGACGACCGCCAGCCATGAAACGCGAGCCCCCGGACGCCCCATGACTCGATCCCCCCACCACCGATATCTGTGGGTCGCGGCAGCCGCAACCATCATGCTGGCGTCATGCGGCGACTCCGTCGACGTTGACGCCAGCGCGGCAGGGGATACCACCACATCTCCGCCCACATCGACGACCACAACGGCAGTGATTCCGCCGGTCGCCGCGCCTGAGTCGTTCCACCCCGGTGGTACGGCATGGGAGCTGGTCTGGTCGGACGAGTTCGACGGCGCCGAACTCGACGAAAGCAAATGGGGATGGGAGCAGAATTGCTGGGGTGGCGGAAACCAGGAGCTGCAGTGCTACACGAACCGCGCCGAAAACACTTACCTCAGCGACGGGATGTTGCACATCCGTGCTGTGCAGGAGGATTTCACCGGCCTCGACGGCTCTGCGGATTGGGAGAATGCCGATGAGCTCGGCACAGCGACGCTGCCCTACACGTCCGGTCGCATTCGTTCCAAGGACAAAGGCGACTGGCGTTACGGGCGTTTCGAGGTTCGCGCCAAGCTGCCGTTCGGTCAGGGGCTGTGGCCGGCGATTTGGATGCTCCCCACTGACTCAAAGTATGGCGGTTGGGCCGCCAGCGGCGAGATCGACATCATGGAGGCGATCAACCTCAAGACCGTCTTTACCCCCGACAACAACGCGGTCCACGGTACACTCCACTTCGGCGCCGAGTGGCCCTCGAACGTCAACTCGGGAACCTTCGTTCAGCTCTTCGATGAGCACCCGTCTGACGCATTCCGTGTCTACGCCATCGAATGGGAGGAGGGCGAGATCCGGTGGTTCGTCGACGACATGCACTACGCAACCCAGACGGCGGACGGCTGGTACTCGCAGATCACCACTGAGGGAGGCACCACCGAAGTCATCGAGGGATCCGCACCTTTCGACCAGCGCTTCCATCTACTGCTCAATGTGGCGGTGGGAGGCACGTGGCCGGGTCCGCCCGACGACGCGACCGTGTTTCCCCAAGAGATGGTCGTCGACTACGTGCGGGTCTACGAGTGCGGGGTGTCACCAAGCGACGGCAAGGGGTGCGCGACCTCCGAACCCTCGGCAACGCTCGTAGCCGGCAAGCAGCCGGCGGAGCCGACCGAGATCCTGTTCACCGGTCCGTTCGCCGGCGAATTCGATCCGGCGACGCTTGGCAACACCCTGACCATCTTCACCGATGATCAGATCTTCCCTTGGAAGTGGGACTCGTTCAACGCAACTGGCTCGCTCGCTTTCGAGCTGATCGATACAGAAGATTCAGACCACGGCACCGTCATCCAAACTACGTTCAACACGAACGAAGCCGTCGTCTACTTCCAGGCGCCGGTCACCTACGACCTGAGCGATTGGGCTGATGGGTTCGTCGAATTCGACCTACGCGTGGTCGATCTCGGCGCTACCGGTCGCGGCTTCACGATGAAGGTCGACTGCGTTCACCCGTGCAGTTCGGGTGACTTCTCGATCGGCGACCCGGCCGTCGACGAGTGGATCCATCACAAGGTGCCGATCGCCGACCTGCTCGGCCACTCGGGCTCGAGCCTGGACCTGAGTCTGGTCGATACTCCGCTGGTGATCTTCCCGGCGTGGGGCAACCAGGAGGGCGTCGTGATGCAGGTCGACAATGTCGAGTGGACCCGGTGAGCTGAGCTCACCGCACATCGAACGTAGCTGTCAGGGCTTATCTACCGGGGCCGACACGCCTGCAGCCTCGGAACCATCCGCAGGGCCCGCGGAATCCCTGATCACGATCTCGGTCGGCAGAACATGTGCCTGCGGGCCTGCAACGCTGCCGGTCACGAGATCCAGTAGTAGCTCAACCGCTCTGACACCGGTGTCAGCAATCGGCTGCCTCACAGTGGTCAACGGCGGACGCGTCAGCTTGGCCGCCGGCAAATCGTCGAAGCTCACGACGGAGATATCGTCCGGCGCACGTATCCCCTGGTCCTGGAGTGCCAACAATGCCCCGACGGCCATGGTGTCCGACGCGACGAAAACGGCATCGGGCCGAGCGGCCAAGATGCTGCACATCGCTTCGTAGCCACTTCCTTCAGAGAAGTCTCCGTCGCGCCGAAGTTCCGGACGAACCACCCCGCCGCTCCTGGCAAGTCCATCTGTGAATCCTTCGAGGCGATCGATACCCGCCGTCGTCGTCAGCGGCGCGCCTATATAACCGATTCGCTCGTGGCCTAGCCCGCGCAAGTACTCGGCGGCGCACTGCGCCCCAGCCACGTTGTCGGCGTCCACATAGCTGACCATGTCGGGTCGGTCGGGACGACCGACCATCACAAACGGGATAGCACCGTCAATGAGCCGGGTCTGCAGCGGATCACCCATGAGAGATGCAGTCAAGAGAATCCCGTCGACGAGGCCCGCGCCCACGATGCGGGGATAGAGCTCCTCTTCCTCCTCCACGGACTGGAAGATGAACAGTGAGAGGGTGATGTGAGCCCGGTTTGCGGCTCGGCTCATCCCTTGGATCAGAATGCCAAAATAAGGGTCGCCAAAGAGGTTGTGCAGAAGCAGGGATCGGCATGATGGAAGCGCTGCTCGCACAGGTGGATTACTGGCACTGGTGGATCCTGGCCGGGATTTTACTGTTAATCGAGGTACTGGCGCCGAGCTTTATTTTCCTGTGGCTGGCGGTCGCAGCAGGCGTGGTGGGCCTGGTCATACTGGCCATTCCGGACCTGGGGTGGCAATACCAGCTGATGATTTTCTCCGGCCTGTCAGTCATCAGCATCGCACTGTTTCGCCGCTACCAGCGACAGAATCCCGCAACCACCGACCAGCCTGCCCTGAACCGTCGCGGCGAGCAGTACCTCGGCCGGACGTTCACGCTCGAACAGCCGGTCGTCAACCGCATCGGTAAGCTGCGGGTGGACGACTCCACCTGGCGCATCACCGGGGACGACCTGCCGGCCGGTACGCGCGTCGCAGTTACCGGTGTTGACGGCGTCGTGCTCGAGATCACGCGCATACCCTCCTGAAGAACCTATACTGATGTTTTATAAGTTATTTAAGTTTTCCGGCCTGACGCGCCGGGCCTGTCTGCCGGGCTCCAAATTCCGCCCGGTGTGCCGATATATGCCATACGGCCATGGTGCCGGGGCAACGCCAACACG
>CAMYIJ010000015.1 GCA_947258375.1 uncultured Acidimicrobiaceae bacterium | reverse complement strand
GGGTTGACATTGTTGTGTTGGTTCCACCACCACATCGTGGTCCACCAACAAGGATTCACCATCGACCCCCACTCTCCACCGAAACGGAGACGATTCCTCGCCCCCGGTGTCACCCGAGCCCCACCCCCCAACTAGAGGCACATTGCCTCAACCCGCTCGACGACCACCGAAACCACTTCATCGATCCAGGCCGAACCGACTCCAGCCCCACCGGGCGAACCGCTTGACGGGGAACCACCGACGCCGGAGCCTTCGCCCGCGCCCTCAACGAGTCGCTCGGCCCTACAAACTATGCGACACGCCGCGGTCTCAGGCGAAAGCGACACGAACCACACCGATCGCTGAACCCGGCCCACGCCCCTCCCGCAAAACCTCCCCGAGCCGCACCCCCAGGATCGGCCTCGACTGCTGGTCACGACACTTCGTGTCTCATCAGGCGCCAGCGGCCTGGGCACTCGTCCCCAGCGAGTGCCAACAACGTCTGCGGGCACCACACCTAGGGCGGCGGATCACCAGCCTTCCGGAACCTGGAAGCTCGCAGTAGCGTTCACTGTGTGATGCGCACAGTGGCGATCTTGGCGATCCTCTCGATCATCGTCTCTGCCTGTTCCGACACCGGGGGCGCTGGCTCCACGACGACAGGCGCCGCGGCGGTTCTGTCAACCCCGCCCGCTGCGAGCGCGCCGTCGGTGGCGTCCTCGTCGGTCACCACCGAACCTGTGGCACCGACCACGTCGACTTCGACCACCACCACCGCTGCCCCGGGCCTCGAGCCACCACCGTTCGATACCTGGACGTCCATCCTCGCTTCGCTGCCGGTCGACGAGTTCGATCGCTCGGACGCGGTGTCGATGGCTTCAGAGCTCATCGCGGCGAGTGCGGGTGTGGTGCTCAGTGACGGCTACCCATCGTTGAATTCGGGGTATTGGGTGGTGTTCTCCGGCTCGTTCGACCACGCCTGGCAGGCGTCGCAACGGTGTACCCGACTGGCCGAGCGTGAAGCCAACCCGATCACGGATTGCTACCCGCGCTACCTGGGCGTCGACCCGGCCCGACCTATACACCGGGAGGAAGGGCTGGCACTGGCGGTAGATCGTGAGGGAGTCGTGGTGGCTGTGTCTACGGAGACCGGACAGGTTGTTCGCACCGTTGTGCCTCACGGCGCCGAGGCTGTTTACCCGAGCAGCCCGCAGCTGTCACCGCAGGGGACGGAGGCGTACTACTCGGTTCTGGTCGAGGACTCGTGGTTCTCCTGCGAAGGATCCGATGGGCTCCTGGTTCGGCTCGATCTCGCTACAGGGAAGGCCTTCGAGATCGGCGACGGCTTCTCCCCAAGGGTCTCGGCAGACGGCCGGCTACTGCTCTACCTGGCGGCCTCGGAGTGTTTCCCCGATCCTGAGGAGCCCCAGTTTGTGTTGGCTCCCATCGACACCATCGTCATCCGCGACCTCACAACAGGGAGCGAGTGGCGCCATTTGGTCCCGCGGCCGGCTACCTCAGAATCGGGCTACGAGCTGTTGACGGTGTCGTGGGGTCCGACGGCAGACGTGGTCTACGTGGGCGACACCGCGGGCTCCGTTCGCCATTTCTCTGCGCAGTTCGACGGTCCCGCGGCGGGCGACGAAGTGATCCGCATCCCGGGCGCGAGCTCATGGAACTGGTCGATGGTCGGATTCCACGCCATGGAGCTGCTGGTCGAGGTGGAAACCTGGCAAGACGGTGTGGAGTCCACGGCGCTCCTGGGCATCTGGCTGGGTGACGGTGAGGTCGACCTGACTGAGGTAGCACGCTACGACGGTCCGGCGGCGTTCGGGCTCGACAGCTCCGGCGGTCGCATCATTACCGCGTCCCCGGGTCGCGTCATCTTCGACGGCAGCGTCATCTTCGACGGCCGGGAGGTCGAGGTCGAGGGTGACTACACCCTGATCGACTGGTGATTGTCCGCGCCGCTGGTTCAACGCGCCGGCGGAGCCCAGAACGGGCCGGTCTTGCCCGTGGCGGCGAGGGTGGCGAAGATCGCTCCGTAGTACTTGCCCTGGTTCGCCAGATAATCCGGCTCGGGTCGGTTACGGAATAGAGGACCGGCGAATATCTCGGCCCACTCCGTGACCGGCAGGATGCCCTCTTCCGAAGCCGGGTCGTAGTGAGGCCAGGCCTTGACGTGCTCTTCCGACCGGAAGAGGTTCATACGTTCTCAGTTGTAGGGGAACGGAAGATCGCGCCACTGATGGAACGGATACTGGATGTGGGCCACCACCGACGTCGGCGATATCTCCAGGATCTCCTCGTCCCGGAACCGGATAACGATCGGTTCGCCGCAGTCGAGGCAGCGGGTGTCGATCTGGACTTCTCGGCCGGGGAATAGCCAGCGGACCGCCAGCGATTCAACCCCTCACTGGCCGTACCATTTCTGGATCCCGTCGACGGAGATCTCGTACTGAGTTGGCGTGATGGCGAAGGGCGCCCACGAACTCACGTAGTCGGTTCCTTCGGCCATCCAGCACCCCACCGCTCGCTCGGCCGCAGCGACCTGGGCGAGCCGCGCCTCTTCGACCGAAACCTCGAGGATCTCAGCCAGCTCTGTGTAATGCGGTGCCCGACCGTTGGCCACCACGTACTCCAACGTCGCGCTGTACGCCGGCTGCATCAGATCCGTGGTCACCATGCCCTCCTCGCGTTCCGTATCTCAACACTACCGAAACCGGCTCCAGGAGTTGCGCAGCAACTCCACCGCAACCCGGCAGGGTTGCCGGAATCCGCAGAATTCTCAACCCCGCCTTTGGTGCGCAGGGGCTACATCGGGCTACACTTCGTGTTCGGAATTTCGCGGGCTTGTCCTCGAGTAAGGCTTTCTTTGTTGAACGACTTTTTCTCATTTGCCGGCCGGGATATGGCGATCGATCTCGGGACGGCGAACACGCTGGTGTTCGTGCGCGGCATGGGCATCGTCCTCAATGAGCCATCGGTGGTCGCGATCAATACCCGTGACAACCGGCCGCTCGAGGTTGGTATGGAAGCCAAGCGGATGATCGGCCGCACGCCGTCGTACATCCAGGCGATTCGCCCGCTGCGCAACGGAGTCATCGCCGACTTCGAGATCACTGAGAAGATGCTGCGCTACTTCATCGACAAGGTGCACAACCGGCGCTTCTCGGCCCGGCCTCGCATCGTGATTTGTGTTCCCTCCGGAATCACCGCGGTCGAGCGGCGCGCCGTCGAAGAGGCGGCCTATCACGCTGGAGCGCGCCGCGCCTACACGATCGAGGAGCCAATGGCAGCTGCCATCGGTGTGGGTCTGCCGGTACACGAGCCTGCCGGCTCGATGGTTGTTGACATGGGCGGCGGCACCACCGAGGTCGCGGTTATCTCGCTGGGCGGCATCGTCGTATCGAAGAGCATCCGCATCGGTGGCGACGAGCTCGACGAGGCGATCATCTCCTGGGTCAAGAAGGAATACAACCTCATGCTGGGTGAGCGGACCGCCGAGCAGGTCAAGATGGCCATCGGCTCCGCGTGGCCCTACGAAGACGAGCCGGCGGCCGAGGTGCGCGGCCGCGACCTGATCACCGGTCTCCCTAAGACCATCGTGCTGTCGAGTCACGAGGTCCGGGAATCCATCGAGGAGCCGGTGCAGACCATCGTGGACGCGGTGAAGCTGACGCTCGACAAGACCCCTCCGGAGCTCGCGGCCGACATCATGGAACGTGGCATCGTTCTCACCGGGGGCGGCGCTCTGCTGCGGGGCCTCAATCAACGGCTCGCAGGGGAGACCGGCATGCCGATCATCACGGCCGAGCGGCCATTGCAGTCCGTCGTGCTTGGCTCCGGCGCCTGTCTCGAGGAGTTCGAGGTCCTGCATGCCGTTCTGCAGTCGAGCGGTCGGGGGTAGCAGGTTGAGTGCCGCCTTCGCGGCTGCCAACCCCGCGCCCCGCTAGCCGTCATGCAGTCTTTCAGGAGATTCGACCGCTCCACGTCTCTCTTCATCGGCCTGCTCATCGTGTCGTTTCTGACGGCAACCATCGACGTCCGATCGCAGGGCGCCGGCATCGGCGATACCTTGCGGGACGGAACCCAGTCGCTGTTCTCCCCGCTTCAGGAGGCCGCTTCGGTCATAACCCGTCCAGTCGTGGGGTTTGTCGATGGCATCTCGAACATCGCCGGCCTCAGAGATGAAAACGAACGGCTCCGTGACCGTAATAAGGAACTCGAGGCGCAGGCGCAGAACGTTGCCGGCCTGCAGAACCGGCTCGAGGAGCTGGAGCGGATCAACAACCTCGATCCTCCCGGTGACGTGCTGGACGTCACCGCCCACATCTTCTCGGTGGGGGTGTCGCCGTTCGACCATATTCGCTGGATCAATCGAGGTACTGAGGATGGCGTCGTCGTCGGCCACACCGTCGTCGATGAAGATGGTCTGGTGGGCCGGGTCGATTACGTCGACGAGACGACGGCGCGTGTCAGGCTCATCACAGACACCCGCAACGGTGTTGGCGTCCGCGACCTCGATACAAACGAAACCGGCGTCGCGGAGGGTCAGGGGTCGGCGCCGTTGCGGCTTCGCATGTTCAATGCCGTGGAGCCCATCGAAAAGGGCCATTTGATCGTCACCGAGGGCGGTCGGTACGCCCCCGGCATCGTGGTCGGCAGCGTGGCGACGACGGCGGAAGCAGAGGCGGGCTTCTCGCTGATAGCCGAGGTCACCCCAGCCGTTGACTTCAGTCGCATCGACTTCGTGAAGGTGCTCGTTGGCTGGCTCCCGAGCGAGTTCACGGCGCCGGACGACTTGAGCGAACCGATACCCGATGCCCCCGACCCCTTCCCGGGAAGCTGATGTCAGGCAAACACATCATCTACGCGCTTCTGCTCTCGATCGCAGGCCTGGTCATACAGTCGACGCTGTTCGGGGAGAGCAGGATCAACCCATTCGGAGCAGCCCCGAATCTCGTCCTGGTCCTCGTCGTCATATGCGCCGCCTACCTGGAGGCCGAGCCGGCTCTGCTGGTGGCATTCACCTCGGGTCTCCTGATGGACCTCCTCGGCGGATCCACCATCGGGCTGTGGGCCATTGCGCTGGTGGTGGCGGCGTACGTGACGTTGCGGGTGCGCGATCGTATCGATGACGGGGTCGTGGTGGTCGCCGCCGGCCTGCTGGCCCTCTCGGTGCTGGGCCATGCAATATTCGCGATCGCCAGTACCCTTTTTGGGGAACAGGTGTTTGCCGACCCGGGCTGGTATCGCCAGATAGTGCTGCCGTCTCTCTACAACCTCGTAGTGGCAGCCATCCTGATCCCGCTTGTATCTCGAGCGATGGGCGGCCGCCAGGTGAGGAGGATGGTTTGAACATCGGATGGCGTCTCGGCGTCCTCGCCGTTGCCTTCGCCACGCTCTTCTCGATACTGACCCTGCGGCTGTGGTCGATCCAGGTGACCGCGGCTACCGACTACGAGGAAGCCGCCCAGAACAACCTCGTGAAGTTCGTCGACACCCCGGCACCTCGCGGCCAGATCCACGATATCAATGGGGTGGTTCTGGCCGACAACCGCAACGCCCGGGTGGCGGTCATCGAAGGGGCCCTCGTGTCGCGCGCGGGGAGAGACCAGCTGGTGCGCAACCTGGCCGCCTTCTCCGGGAAAACAGCCGCCGAGATCGGCGAGCTTGTCGACGAGGCCCAGGCGCGCGGCGACCGGATTGTGGTTGTGCCCGAGCTCACGGATGAACAGGTGGTGTTCCTGGCCGAACACCCGGAAGACTTCCTCGGCGTGCGGATTGTCGAAACCCCCGTCCGGGTGTATGTCAACGGAGAGTTGGCGCCCGACGTGCTTGGCTACATCGGCCGGCCCGATGCGGACGACCTCGAGAAGCCGGGAATCAAACCGACGGATGTGCTTGGCAAGGCCGGCGTAGAGCGCGAGTACGACGGGGTCATCCGCGGCACATCCGGTCGGATCAAATACCGCATCAATGCGCGCGGCGAGATCCTCGACCAATTGGGTGAGCAGTTGCCGTCGCCGGGAGGCACTGTCATCCTCACAATCGACAGCCCGATTCAAGAAGTGCTCAACAGTTCGCTGGACCAGGGCCTCGCGCTGGCTCGCGAGCTGCACCGGGAGGGCGGTTGTGTGCCGCGCGACGCGGATCCCGGCTGCCCGGTGCGGGCCACCGGGGTCGTGCTTGACGTCACCGACGGATCCGTCCTCGCAATGTCGTCGATCCCGGCGTTTGACCCCAATATCTTTGTAGAGGGCGTATCCGAGGAGGAGTGGGCTCGCCTCAATTCGCAGGCGGTGTTCAACAACTTCGCCATTCAGGGCCTGTATGCGCCGGCTTCGACTTTCAAGACCGTCGCCTACATCGCCGCCCTGGAGGAGGGGATCTTCCCCCAGGAGGTAGATACGCACCAAGGGTTGTACGACTGCGATGGGCTTCTCGAGTTCAGATTCAACGACGGCAGCCGGCAGGTGTACAACGACTGGTTGGCCGACGGGCACGGCGAGATTGATCTCCACGGTGGGCTCCAGGCGTCATGCGACCTCTACTTCTGGGAGATCGCACTCAAGGTGTGGAACGGGCGCGGCTCCGAGTATGACCAGGATCTTCTTCAGCAATGGGCTCGCAAGTTCGGTTTCGACAAGACGTCCGGGATCGATCTGCCATTCGAGCGGCGCGGTCTGATTCCGGATGAGGATTGGTTCACGACGGCCCAAGAAGAGACCCCTCTGCTCGTGAGGGATACGCCATGGGCGGGCGGTGACGTGATGAACATCGTCATCGGCCAGGGCTCGGTGCTGGCCACGCCGCTGCAGCTGGCCAACGCGTACGCAGCCATGGTCAACGGAGGGACGGTTTGGCAGCCAAGGGTGGTCGATCGGGTCGAAACCGCCGATGGCACCGTGCTCGACAATCCGCCCTTTGCCGCCAGCGCTCTCGAGCTCGGCGAGCGCACCGACGAGCTGTTGAGATTCGATCTGCAGCAGGCCGTCAACGGTTCCCGGGGCACCGCTCGCACCGCGTTTGCGAACTTCGGTGAGAACGTGGAACTGGTCGGCGGCAAGACGGGCACCGGCGAGGTCATCAAGGGCACCGGCGACGAGCCCGAGGACGTCGACACCGCGCTGTTCGTCGGCGTGGCACCGATCAACGATCCAAAGTATGTCGTAGTGGTCATCATCGAGCGGGGCGGCTCGGGAGGCCGGATCGCGGCTCCCACGGCGGCACGGGTGCTGCAGTTCCTCCTGAACGGCGCAGACGGCGTCACCGACGTGGGCGCCGGGGAGGAGTCCGACTGATGGTTCTCACCACGCGTCGCACCGAGCCGGTCACCATCCTCCAGCGGGAGCGATCGCTACGTCCCGACCTGCTCCTGGTCTTGCCCTACCTGGCGCTCTCGGCGCTCGGGATCGTGATGGTCTACACCGCCTCGGCCCCCCGCAACGAGCTGCTCGGCATCGATCCCGGGACGACTGTCCGGCGTCACATCATCTTCGTGATCCTCGGCTTCGCCGTATTCATTGCGGCGTCCCTGATCGGCGGCCGAACGCTGCGCAGCCTGTCGATACCGTTCTACACGGGATCGGTGGTCGCTTTGGCCCTGGTCCTCGCCTTCGGGAGGGAGCTGAAGGGTGCCCAGCGCTGGATTGAGATTGGCCCCCTCCAGCTCCAGCCGTCGGAGTTCGCCAAGATGGCGGTGATCCTGGCGTTGGCTGTACTCCTGGCGAATGCCGGTGCAGAGCTGAAGTGGAATCACATCGCCGCCGCGGTCTTCCTCGTCGGGTTGCCGGCTGCGCTGATCTTTCGCCAACCCGATCTCGGCACGATGCTTGTGTTCGCGTTCGTCTCCGTCGTGATGCTGTTCGTGGGCGGGACCACACTTCGCCAGCTCGCGTTCATCGCGCTGACGGCGTCTGTCATGGCGGTCGCGCTATTCCAGGTCGGCGCAATCGAGCAATACCAGATCCAGCGGGTTACCTCCTTCCTCGACGGGGGAGCCGACCGGGAGAACGCCAACTACAACCATCTTCAATCCCAGATCGCTATCGGGTCTGGCGGCATCTTCGGGAAGGGCCTGTTCGCGGAGGATGCCACCCAAACGAACCTGTCTTTTGTGCCCGAGCAGAGCTCCGACTTCATCTTCACTGCCGTAGGCGAGCAGCTCGGGTTCGTGGGTGGCACGATCGTTCTCGGCCTCTACGCGATGATTGCGTGGCGATTACTCGTTGCGGCCGCCAACGGCCGCGACCGGTTCTCGCAGATGGTCGCCGTGGGAATCGCCGCACTGCTCGTGTTCCACGTCTTCGTCAACGTCGGCATGACGTTGCGTATGGTGCCTGTAACCGGCCTGCCGTTGCCGTTTCTCAGTGCGGGGGGAACATTCTTCATCGCGATGAGTCTCGGTCTCGGCCTGGCCCACTCCGTCTGGATGCGGCGCAGCCCGGTGCCCGATGAGTAGGTCAGTACTCAGTACTCCGTACTCAGTATGTCAGTACTCCGTACTCAGTATCCAGTACTAGCCGCGGTGCTACGCTCCCTTTTATGCATCGGAGAGCGGGTCAGGGCTGGATTGAGGTCATCGCGGGGCCCATGTTTTCCGGGAAATCAGAGGAGCTGATCCGGCGGATCACCCGCTACGAGCTGGCCCGCGTTCCGACGCAGGTGTTCAAGCCGGCTCTCGACATTCGCTACGCGGTCGGTGAGGTGGTGTCCCATTCCCGCCTCAGCACTCCGGCAGTCCCCGTCGAGACGAGCCAGGACCTGCTCAAGGCCGTGGAGGATCGTACGATCGTCGTCGGTATCGACGAGGGCCAGTTCTTCGACGACGGGTTGACCGAGGTGGCGGTCCTTCTGGCAGACGCCGGCAAGCAGGTGATCGTGGCCGGTCTCGATACCGACTACCTGGGGCGTCCCTTCGAGCCCATTCCATCGTTGATGTTGAAGGCGGAGTACATCACCAAGAGCCTGGCGGTGTGCCACCGCTGCGGAGGACCCGGTTTACACACCCAACGCGTCGTCGAATCGGAGGAACTCGTTGTGCTCGGCGCCACCGACTCCTACGAGGCGCGGTGCCGGCGTTGTTACGACCCCCAGGAGCCCCAGCAGGAAACGCTGGCGATCGATCTGTCCGAGGCGAACGCAGAAGCAGTAATCAGTAATCAGTAGTCAGTAGCGCTCGGCTGGCGCCTCGCTTCAGTACTCAGTAGTCAGTAGTCAGTAGCGCTCGGCTGGCGCCTCGCTTCAGTACTCAGATCGTGCGAACAGGTGCGGCGCGTACTGAGTACTGGATACTGAGTACTGAGTACTCCGCGACACCTTTCGCTGAACTCCGCGCTCATCTCGTCCGATACCTATGGAAAGGAGCACGGAGAGTCTGTGCTACTCTGACATTCCGATCGGGCCGCTGCGCGGCCGACGATGAACCGGCCAAGGACACCCATGCCGAACCTTTGCGTTCCGCTGCGTATGACAGCTTTATTCCGTGGTACGTCCGTCCTCCCCCTCGCCTGTTCGTCCGTCATCCGATCATCGGACAACCATGGCGCCCGCTGCGCGCATACCGGCTTGAGCGCGGCGCCCTTTAAGGAGATTTTTGATGGCACTATTCCGCAAGAAAGCTGCGCGCGTCGTGCGCCGCAGCGACGCGGTCGAAGTGAGGGCCGTCCACAACGTGGGCGACAAAGCCGTGACGGTACGGCGATTCAAGACGGCGCCCTCTAAGACGGAAGGGCCCGCCCAGGGTCAGAAGCAGAAGTCGGGTCGATCACGATCCGGCGGCAATTCCGGCAAGTCCCGCACAGACGATCGACAGCGCCGCCAGAAGCAGCGCCAGCCACAGTCGGGCAAGCCCAAGTCGGGCCAGCAGCGCGGCGGCTCACGAACGACTCGCCGGCCCCGCCCGCACTTCGAGGTCGTGCAGCCACCGGAGACGGCGCGCAAGCAGATGCTGGTCCGTTCCAGCCCGCACCAGACCCAAATCGTGGTGCTCGAGGGACCGGTTCTCGTCGAGCACTACGTTGCCCGGTCCGACCAGAAGTCGTTGGTCAACAACGTCTACATGGGCAAGGTCCGCAATGTGCTCCCCGGCATGGAAGCCGCCTTCGTCGACTTCGGCGAAGGCAAGAACGGCGTTCTCTACGCCGGTGACATCAACTACGACGATTTTGAGATCGAGGGCAAGAAGAAGCGCATCGAGATGGCCCTGCGGCCCGGAGACTCTGTGCTCGTCCAGGTCGTCAAGGACGCCATGGGCCACAAGGGTGCCCGGCTGACCAACCAGATCAGCCTCGCCGGCCGCTACCTCGTCCTGTCGCCGGATGCCGACGTGCGAGGAATCTCTCGCCGCCTCACCGATGAGGAGCGGCGCCGCCTCCGCGAGATCGTCGGCGAGTTGCGCCCCAAGGGGATGGGCATCATCGTGCGGACGGCCGCCGAGGGCGCCTCCCGCGACGACATCAAGGCGGATATCGAGCGGCTCCTCGAGATCTGGAAGGACATCGAGGGCAAACGGGACAACGTGACCGCACCGGCGCTGCTGTACAGCGAGCCGCCCCTGGTACTCCGTGTGATCCGCGAGAACTTCACCAAGGACTTCCGTCGACTGATGATCGACGACAAGAAGACGTACGACAACGTGCTCAAGTACCTCGAAGGCACCGAGGCCGATCTCAAGGACAAGGTCCAGCTCTACAAGGACGAACTCTCGATCTTCGAGCGTTTCCATGTTGAGGATCAGCTGCGCAAGGCGCTCGACCGCAAGGTGTGGCTGCCCTCGGGTGGGCACATCGTGATCGACCGCACGGAGGCACTGACCGTCATCGACGTCAACACCGGCAAGTTCGTTGGCCGGAGCAACCTCGAGGACACGGTGCTGCAGAACAACCTCGAAGCAGCAGAGGAGATCGCCCGTCAATTGCGCCTCCGCGACATCGGGGGCATCATCGTGATCGACTTCATCGACATGGAGATCCTCAAGAACCAGGAGCAGGTTCTGCTGCGGTTCAGAGAGCATCTCGCCAAAGACAAGATGCGCACCCAGGTGTTCGACGTCTCCAACCTTGGCCTTGTCGAAATGACGCGCAAGAACGTGTCCGCCGGCCTGTTGGAGAGCTTCTCCGAAGTGTGCCCAACGTGTGCGGGGCGCGGCATACTCCTCCACGAGGATTCAGCGACGACCGGGGTGCCGTTGCCTGCCGCAGCCGATTCGATCGACTCAACCGAATAACGATTTCGGGCCGCCTGCGGCTCGACTATCATTCTCGGGCACTTCAGAGCGCGTCGTCGCGTGCGGCGATGCCGCTCCTACTCGGAGGAAACATGTACGCCATCATCCGCGCAGGCGGCAAACAAGCGAAGGTTCGCGAAGGAGACGTCATCGACGTCGAGCGAATCAAGGAAGCCGGTGACGAGATCAGCTTCACACCGTTGCTGCTCGTTGCAGACGATGGCTCGGTCGTATCCGACCGCGAGGCTCTTCAGAAGGCCTCCGTGAACGCCAAAGTGATCGGCGAGAGCCGCGGCGAGAAGATCGATATCTTCAAGTACAAGAACAAGACGGGATACCGGCGGCGCCAGGGCCATCGCCAGACCTATACCCGGCTCGAAGTAACGAAAATCAAAGGTCCGAAGAAGGCAGCAGCGAAGAAGAAGGCTGCGGCTGAGAAGAAGACCGAATCTGACGGGGAGGCGTGAGCCATGTCAAAGACCAAGGCCAGCGGCTCATCTAAGAACGGCCGCGATTCAGCAGCACAAAGACTCGGACCGAAGGCTTTCGACGGCCAGTTCGTCACCGCCGGCTCGGTGCTGGTCCGCCAGCGCGGAACCCGCATTCACCCAGGCGAGAACGTTGGCAAAGGCAGCGATGACACCCTGTTTGCCAAGATCGACGGCACCGTCGAGTACGGCAGCCGGCGGGGTCGTCGCCGGGTTTCCATCAACACGGTTGAGTAGTCGACCGCACTCTTAGTTCGCCGAATCCGCTCCTTCGGGCGCCATTCGGCAGGGGCGCAACATGTTCGTCGATCGGGTCCGTATTCAGGTGCGCGGCGGTGACGGCGGCGCCGGAGTCTCTTCCTTTGTGCGCCAGCGCGGCCGGCCCCGCGGCAAGCCGTGCGGCGGTTCCGGTGGCGGAGGCGGCGACGTCCTCGTGCGCGCCTCAGCGGATGCCTCCAGCTTGCTCAAGTATTCCCGGCAGCCGCACTGGACGGCGGGAAACGGAAGCCACGGCGAGGGCGATTTCAGGCACGGCAAGGTCGGCACCGACCTCCACCTCGATGTGCCCCTCGGTACGATCGTCTATGACGAGGACGACAGCCTGATTGCCGACCTGGTGACCGACGGCCAGGAGGTGACGGTGGTTCACGGCGGCCGCGGCGGCCGCGGCAACGCCTCCTTCGTAAGCCCGGATCGCAAAGCTCCGACGTTCGCCGAGCAGGGGGAGTACGGCGAGGCAATCTGGATCTCACTCGAGATGAAGCTGATCGCCGACGCCGCTCTGATCGGCTATCCCAATGCGGGGAAATCAACGCTGATCTCCCGAGTATCGGCGGCCAAGCCCAAGATCGCCGACTACCCCTTTACGACGCTCGAGCCCAACCTCGGGGTGGTGGCCCTCGGCGACCGTGAGTTCGTTCTGGCCGACATCCCGGGGCTGATCGAAGGTGCAGCGGAGGGCAAGGGCCTGGGCCACGAATTCCTGCGCCACACGGAGCGGGCCCGGGTGTTGATCATCCTCCTCGATCCTTCGGAGCTCCAGGAGACCGGCTACCCGGAGCAGCTCAAGGTCCTGCTGAGCGAACTGGCTGCCCACTCACCGGATCTCGTTGGCCGCCCGTACCTGGTCGCCCTGGCCAAGATCGATACCCTCGACGCCCTCGACGAGCCTCTCGCCTGGGCGAGCCAGGCGGGAATCGAGTTATTCCCGGTGTCGAGCGTCACCGGTGACGGTCTCGATGAGCTCATGTTCGCCGTCGCCGATGAGGTTGATCGCCACGTGCGGGAGGCCCCGGATCGGGAAGGTTATGTACTCCACCGGCCGCTGCGAGCTTCGTTCTCCGTGTCCCGCGACAGCGGGACGTGGGTCGTTAGCGGACGGGCGGCGGAACGGGCCGTCAACCTCGCCGACCTCACCGTTCCCGAAGCTGCCGACTACTCGGCCAAACGGCTCGAGTATCTCGGCGTCGATGCTGCCCTTGCCGACGCCGGGGCGGTCGCCGGAGATGACGTCCGGATCGGTGACATCACCTTCACGTACGCACCCGCAGAGAGCAACGACTGATGCGCCGCCCTGCCGCACTCGGCCGTCCGGTGGTCGTGAAGGTTGGCTCTTCGAGCCTGTCGGCTCCCGGTGTCGGGCTCGCCTCCGATGCGATTCTCAGGGTGGCGGAGCAGGTCGAATCGCTGTGGCAGAGCGGCCGGCCTGCGGTGCTGGTGTCGTCCGGTGCCGTGGCCGCCGGGTTGCCGGTGCTCGGTCTGACCAGCCCACCGGCCGACCTCCCCGGTTCGCAGGTGGCGGCGGCCGTCGGCCAAAGCCGGCTGATGGAGAGCTACGGCGGTGCTTTTGGGGCGCAGGGCCGCGTCACCGGTCAGGTGCTCCTCACCCGTGACGTGCTCGCCCGCCGGGAACAGTATCTCCATTCCCGGGAGGCGCTCGAACGCATGCTCGACCTGGGCGTAGTGCCGATTGTGAACGAAAACGACACCGTGGTGGTCGATGAGCTGAAGCTGGGCGACAACGATCGTCTGGCGGCGATCGTCGCCCATCTCGTGGACGCGGCGATGCTGATCATCCTCACCGACACTGCCGGGCTGTATCTGAGCGATCCCCGCCTCCAGCCCCAGGCGGAGATGATCAGCGCCGTGATGTACACCGATGAAGTGCTCGACGAACTGTGGGCCACGTCGAGCAAAGGAGTGCTCGGCTCCGGGGGAGTGGCGACGAAGATCGCCGCAGCCCGGATGGCGGCCTGGTCGGGGATCCCCACCGTGATCGCACCCGCCGACGACGTCGAGGTGACGCTCAAGGCGGCCACCGGCGCCGACGTTGGCACCTGGGTGGAACCACACCCGGCGAAGCTCCCTTCCCGCAAGCTGTGGATTGCCTTCGGGTTGCCGGCCGCCGGCAAGCTCACCGTCGACGATGGGGCGCGCAACGCCCTTGTCGCCAACGGCAGTTCGCTACTCGCCGTCGGAGTGGCGAACGTGGAAGGCGACTTCGGCGTCGGTGATGCAGTCGAGATCCTCGATTCGGCGGGCTCCCTCATCGGCAAGGGCCTCACCCGATTGGCCGCACGGGAAGTCACCGCCGGCCTGTCCGGACCGGTAGTGCACCGCGACGATATGGTCGTGCTCGTCTAGCGGGCGGCCCGACACCACTCGCCGGGGGGAGGATCGGCCCTGTTTGGCGATGTGCGCGATCGCTCGCTCCCAGCACATGACGCGCCTTATCCCACCTAGGACCCGTAGCCCATACCCACCTACGAGAGGGCCGGGATGACCTCCCGTGCGAAGAGCTCGAGCCCGCCGCGGTCGGTGGCGACGTCGGGGAAGTTGACGATGGCGTAGGCCATGCCCGCCTCGACCCAGGGGCGCAACATGTCTATGAGTTGCTCGGGAGTTCCAGCCATTGACCCGTACATACGCATGCTCCGTTCCAAAGTGGCACCCTCGACATAGCGACCGTAGTGGGCGCGGATGGCATCGACGTGCTCGGCGGCACCGGCTTCGGTGTCCGCGCACACGATCGTGAAATTGGAGCTGCGGGTGATGGTGTCGAAGTCCCGTCCTACCGCCTTGCAGTGCGCGGCCAGAACCTCCGATTTGTGGCGGAACTCGTCGACGGACGTACCGAAGTTGGTGTAGGTGGCGGAGTTAGCCGCCACGCGCAAAGTGAGCTGTTCTCCACCACCGGCCACCCAGATCGGTATGTGGGGTTTCTGTACCGGCTTGGGCTGGCAAATGGCGCCGTCGAGTGAATAGTGCTTCCCCTTGAACACCACCTCATCCTCGGTCCACATGCGCTGCATGATGTCGACCGCTTCCCCGAGGCGTCCGATCCGCACCGAGGGCTTGGCAAACTCGTACCCGTACCCGACGTATTCATGCTCGTACCACCCCGCTCCGATGCCCATCTCGAGCCGCCCACCTGATATGACATCAACCGACGCGGCCACTTTGGCTAGATACGACGGTGGTCTGTAGGAGTTGCATGTGCACATCTGGCCGAGACGCACGGTGCTGGTGGTGGCAGCGAGGGCCGCCATCAACGTCCATGCCTCGTAGGTCACTTCCTGGGTGGGCGTGGGGACGGTGTGGAAGTGATCGAAGACCCACAACGACTCGAATCCGGAAGACTCGATGGTGCGGGCGATTTCGAGCATGGTCGGCCAATGATCGGCTTGCTCGATCCCCACGAGATCGAGTCGCCATCCCTGTGGCACAAACGCTCCAAACTTCACGCAGCGACCCTAGTCAGCTCGGAGCTCAGCGGTGGCCGTTCTGCCGCACAACGCAGCAATCTCGGGCACTCCAGGTCGGTCGCTGTCCGGAGCGCTCATCGTGTCAGCTTCGCCGAGCCGGCATAACGAGCGCCGATGTGAGTGCCGCTCGGCTCGGTTTCGCGAGACGGGCGTTTCTGCGCGTATCTGGTTCTCGGCGTCAGCGGCCCTTTGTTCCCCACGCGATCGCTGCGGGCGCTCCTGTGATCGTGTAGGCGGGATCGTTCAAGACCCGGAGGCATCCGAAGAACTAGTGTCCGAATCTCGGCCGGCCATCAAGGAGACTCATGCGCTACATTGCCCTTCTTATTGCGTTCTCCTTGGTCATAGGCATCTTGCGGGGGCTCGGACGGGGGCGCCGATCCCGAGCGATTCTGCGAGATCCTTGACGAACTTGATGCGCAAGACACCAGAGGTCTCCCCGCCGATGAGGCACTCCCGATCATCCGCGACGGAAGGGACAAGTACGTAGAGGGCGTCGAGGTAGCACCGGAAGAGATCAAGGCTGATGCTGAAACGTTTGCCAATGGCGTGATCCAGATCACGGATCTTCTCATCGCAGCCGGGGGCGACGAGTCACAAGTAGACACTGCCGCCATGGAATCCGTTTCCGAGGAGGTCTTCACCGATGAGTTCGACGCCGCAGCCGGTCGGGTGACCGCGTGGAAGAACAGCAACTGTCCGTGAGCCCTGCGGCTCCGACATCGAAGCCACCGCTTCCGGCAATCCGGGCTCCACGCGAGGCAACTACCAGTTGAGAACCCACGTTCCGAGCCCCGACAAGACCCGCACTAGAAACGGCATTTCCGAGTGGGTGTCAATCGCCGCGTGTGTGAGGGCAAGGAGTGCGATTGCTGACCTCTGTCGGGTGCGATCCGTCCTCAGCCTTCGTCGCCTCGGCCGGCCCCGTGTGGCAGTGCAGCGTCAGGGTTGCCACACGGTGATGGTGCCGTCGTGGCTGAGTGCCGTCACCGATCCGTCACGGCCGATCAGGAAGGCTTCTCCGGCGTGGGCGGAACTGATGACAGTCCACTCCCCGTATGCACTAATGGAATCGAAGTAGGCGGCGGACGGAAGCACCACACGGTAGTCCTCTAGGCCTGTGGTCAGGTCAACACTGACGACCTTGACCATGTTGTCCGCGCCGGGATCACCGGCTGAGGATTGACCGACCCAGGCCAGCCGCGACCCATCCGACGTGATAGTCGGCGTCACCCAGCCGTAGCAGAACCTGCCTTCGGGACACTCAGCGGCGGGTCCGTAGTCGGCGCAGGTCAGCTCGAAGCCTCCACACGGATCGATCACCCACTCGTCGGCCGGGTTCTCCAGCAACGAGGTGAGAGCGAAAACGCCGACATAACCTGGGCCTTCCGGGTACAAATTGAATCCAAGCGCCACCCTGTCTCCGCCAATCCGGATGTCAATGCCAGAACTCTCCCAAGCGCCGATGATCCCGAAAGTCCGATTAGTGCCAGTGTGCAGATCTTTCGTTAGGAGATGCTCGACAATGCCGAACCCAGGTTCGGTCTCATGGGTCGAGACCGGTCCCGGCACACGCAGTCGGTACAGAATGTGGGGTTCGTCACCGATGAGCACGACATCGACCAGTCGCAAGACACCTTCTGGGTGATCGACAACCACTCGAGGGTCACCAGTCAGGTCTTGTAGCCACCGGATCGGTTCGGGTGCGGTGCCTTCCTCCCATACATACCGGTAGCGTCCAACGTCGTCGTCCCAGGCGATATCGATCGGATTGCTAGTCGCTGTGAGCTGGTACACGACTCCACCCTCGAGATCGGGGACTGCCAGGCGAACTGGCGTTTTCAAGACCCGCGTAAGGCCGTCCGGTGTGTCGATGATGATCCCGCCGGACCCCGCAACCAGCAGCCCGGGAACATCCAACGGAACCGACGTGGTCAGTGCCTGGGTGGTTGACGGCACCGCTAGCTGGGTTGTCGCCATCGGGGACGTTGCGGTTGTCGGCGGGGCCTGAGACGTGACCGATCGCGTGGTTGCTGTGCGTGCGATCGTCGAAGCAGAACTCGTGGCAGGCGGCGAAGTGTCATCAGCGGGCCCGCACGAGCTAACGAGCAGAACGCTGACGACTGCAACGACGCGCAGCCGTTTCACCGCCGCCACCTCCGATACCTCGCACGCCGAAGTCACATAGCCCGCTCAGTGTCTCTTTCCAAGGTACACCGCCCTCCGTCAATGTGTTTGTCGAACGACCGGAACAGCAGAATGAATCCGCTCGCCATTCGCAGACCTCCCAAAGCCCGGTCGTCTCGACCTGTTCGTAGTGGAAACTGAGATCCGACGAGATACGGATTGCCATCCGCAGCAGGGGAGCGAATGCATCTAGAGCTTCTGGCCACACACCCACCGCCTGGGGCGATATCGCGCGCCCACCAGCGTCCGAGATAGCCGGCAATCCAGAGCGCCATTGTGGCCCTATAGCGCCTTGCCCGGATTGAAGCGGCCGGCTGGATCGAACAGGTCGCGGACCGCTCGTTGCACGCGCAGCTGGGTCGGGTCCAGTTCGTCTTCGAGGAATTGCCGCTTCAGGGTGCCGACGCCGTGTTCGGCGGCGATCGTGCCGCCCAACTCCAGCGCAAGATGCACGATCTCGGTGAATGCCTCCTTCACGCGGGCGACCTCGGCGGCGTCGGTGCCGTCGAAGATGAGCAGCGGGTGCATATTGCCGTCCCCGGCGTGCCCGATGGTGGGTAGCGAGACGTTGTGGCGCTCGCCGATCGCAACGATGCCTGCCATCAGTTCCGGCAGTCGCTGCCGGGGCACCGCCACGTCCTCCGGCAGCATTGCCTTACCGAGTGTCTCGAAGGCAGCCCATACGCGACGGCGTACCTCGATCAGCATGTCGGCCTCGATCTGATCGGTTGCATAATGCACGAAGGTGGCGCCGTTGGCTTCACAGATGGCAGCGAGTTCCGCAATGCTCTCGGCGGCCTGGTCGCCTTCCGTTTGCATGAGCAGTAACACCGCGGCGTCTAGGTCGAGATCCATGTGATAGACCGCCTCGACCTGCCGTAGGCAAGGCTGGTCGACGATCTCCATCAGCGACGGTTCATGGCCCTGCTGGAAGACCTCGACGATCGCCTCGCCGGCGTGGGGCAGCTCCCCGAAGTAGGCGACGGCAGTGGCCGCCGGAGGCCGCTTCGGTACCAGCTTGAGGGTGACTTCGGTGATGATCCCGAGCAAACCCTCGGAACCGACGAACAGCCCGGTCAGGTCGAGGCCGGCTGTATTCTTGATCGTGTGCCGTCCGGTGCGAACGATGTCGCCGTTAGCTAGCACTACTTCGAGACCGACCACATAATCCCTGGTCACGCCGTACTTGACGCAGCACAGTCCGCCGGCGTTGGTAGCGACGTTACCTCCGATGCTCGAGATATCGACTGACGCCGGGTCGGGCGGGTAGAACAGCCCGACCTTCTCCACCTCCGCCTTCAGGTCCAGGTTGATGACCCCCGGCTGCACTCTGGCGAGGCGATTGATGGTGTCGATCTCGAGCACCTGGTTCATGCGATGTAGTGAGAGGATGATGCAGCCATCACTGGCGTTGGCCGCCCCGGTGAGGCCGCTGCCCGCGCCGCGAGGGACGATCGGCACGTCGGCGGCGTTGGCGGCGAGCACGGTGGCGACGACATCGTCGGTCGAGCGGGGCGACACGAGTACCGCGGCTCTACCCGCAGGTTCGAAGATGGCCCGGTCCTGGCTGTACGCCGCAACGACTTCCGGGTCGCTCTGGATGCAATCCGGCGGGAGGCGGGCGCTCAGCTCGGCGAGGAGATCTGTCACGTTGGCTATATCCCGCGGAACCGTTCGAGGCACTCCGCGGCGTGGTCGGCGACCCGGGTGGCGAGCTGAATGTAGATCCGCTCTATTCCCGCAGCCTTAAACAGGCCGAACCGATCGACGTGCTCCTCCCAAGTCCGGAAGACGAGGCCGCGCCCCTCCCACTGTTCCCGTAGCTCCGGCCCGCTCTGGCCGGTGGCCTCTCCGAAGCGGCCGAGATTGTCGGTGATCTCGGCGTCCGTCCCGCCGCTGATGACGGCCGCGGTCATCGAGACCAGCAACGCGTCCGGGTCTCGTCCGGTGGCAGCCGCCGCTTCCCTCGCGCGGGTTACGCGCGGGGCCACACCGTCCGGAGGTGTTTCGGCGATCGAGAACTCCCCGCCGAACGTCCCCGCCAGGCGCGGCGTGCGCTTCTCACCGGTGCCGCCCACGAGGATGCGCAGATCGGAGCGGGCTCGAGGCTGGTAGCCGAGGCCTTCGAAGCGGTAGCGGTCCGACTCGAATCCCTGCTGCGGATCGTCGAAGAACCGGCGCAGGTAGCCGAGGGCGTCTTCGAGCATGCCAAAGCGTTCGCCGCGGTCCGGGTACGGGATGCCAAAGAGTTCGTGCTCGTCGTGGTGCCATCCGGTCCCGATGCCGATTACGAAGCGGCCGCCGGATAGCTCGTCGATCGTGATGGCACCTTTTGCATAGAACGCCGGATGGCGGAACGTGATCGGCGACACCAACATCACAATCTCGATATCGGTGGTGTCCCGTCCGAGAGCGGCCGCCTGGACGAAGCTGTCGTAGGTCGGGTCCGTGTAGCGCTCCCGGCTCGCGCCGTAGAGGTAGTGGTCGGCAAGCGATACCGCCACCGCCCCTCCCGAGTGCGCCAGCCGGGCAGCGTTCAAGACGTGGTCGTAGTCGCCGACCACCTGTAGTGCTAGATCCATTGGCGGGAGGCTACCGGTCTCTCCCCCCGTCACACGCCGTCTTCGGCGGGTGACGTTTGGGGGGAGTGCCGAGGCTTTGCGAGGCGAGGGGGGTAGCAGAGGCGCGGGACCAGCGTCGGACGCGGTTGCGGTCGTGACTAGAGCTGTCCGCCGCGCCTCGGCTTTCCCCTTCGGGCGGCTCCTTCGTCGCCGCCCATCTCCCGGCCCCAGCGCTCGCCGACTCTCGCGAGGGGAGAGACTTTCGCTGCGCGGTATTCTCCACGAGATGGAATTCGGGCGAATCGTGGTCGGAAGCGACGGTACTCCGGACGCGTCCGCCCTGGCTATCGCGGGGGCACTTGCGGCCATCGGCGACACCCGGATCGAAATCGTCCATGCCGGTACTGAGGATGCCGTTCACGACAGCGCAATGGCCGATATTGCTGCGACGGTCATGATGTCCGGGATACCCGGCTGGAGAGTCGGCACGACATCACATACCGGCAACCTCGCCGATCTCGTTGCCGCAGCCGCGGAGAGATTGGATGCCGGGTTGATCGTGGTCGACCGTGGAGGACGCCGCCCGGCACACGCAGTACACCGGCTCTCCCACGAGGCTCCATGCGACCTGCTGGTGGTGACACCGCGGCCCCATGATGGGAGCGTCCCGTATCGGAAGATCGCCATCGCCACCGACGGATCCGCGACTGCGGATCGCGCCGCGCGGCGTGGATTCGACCTCGCTCGCTCCCTGGATGCGACGGTGGATCTCATATTCGTTGGTCGCCGCGCCACCGGCGAGCTCACCACCACCGATACAGTCGCCGTCTACGGAGATGATGTCGCCAGCTCCATTCACCTGCTCGAGGGAGATCCGGCGGGGAAGATAATCGAGGCAGCGGCGGGTGCCGGAAGCGATCTCATCGTGATCGGCAACAAGGGCATGACTGGAATGCGCGGCGTCTTGCTGGGGTCGGTCCCCAAGGCGGTGCTGGACCATGCTGCCGTCGACGTCTTTGTGTCGCGCACCATACGCCAGCTCGAATCGCAGCTATCGCCGGGGGAGGGTGGCGTCGTTGATCGCCATGGTGAGCAGCTTGCGGCTTTCGTCGACGACGACGGCGCGACCCACTTGCTATCGGCGCGCTGTACCCATCTCGGTTGCATCGTGGCGTGGAACCCTGCTGAACGCACCTTCGACTGCCCTTGCCACGGTTCACGTTTCGGCCCGGACGGAGCCGTGGTGCAGGGGCCGGCATCTCGGCCGCTGCCTCCGGCGTGACTATCAGAACGGCTTGAACGTCATCAGGTAGATGAGCCCGGCGATGCCGGCAAGCCCGATACCGGTAACGACGTGGGTGTGCGGCGTGCTCAGGATCGAAGGTAGGTCCTCGTCGGCCACCCGGGGCACGCCGGAGGGTCGCACCTCGAGGGCTGCCGCCACGCGGACGTGGATGGGCTTGGCGAATATCCACATCAGTGCTGAGACAACGCCGAGCAAAACGATCGACCACCATCCCCATCCCCGGTCGAATGCGCCGATCTTGCCACCGACCAGTACTCCGGTCACAACCACCAGCGCCATCGAGATGTACATGGGCATGACGGTGCGAGCAGAAAAGGCCAGCAGCGATTCAATCCGCTTGCGGTCGGTCTCGCCTCGGATCACATAGAACACCACCATCGACGCGCCGTGCACGCCAATGAAGAGCGCAGCAGCCATGAGATGCAGGTACTTCGCCCACTGGTAGGACATCAGGGCAAGATAGCGCCGCGGCCCATGTCTAGTCCGCTGTTCGGTGGTAGGCGCGATCGAGCAGATGGAATAGCGAACTCACCATCGCCAGCTGCTCGAGTGTCCGTTCCGGGCTGTCGCGATGCAGCAGCTCATGGCGCTTCGGCGTCTCTATTCCTTCGACCACACCGGTGAACAGAAGCCGGAGGCCTTCCTGCTCGGCACGGCCGTCTGCCCCGTCCAGCACTGCGATGGCTACCGGAGCGGGTTCGCCAGAGAAGGCCTGTGTCATAAGATCACTGCCGGTGGCGTCGATCCCGCTTTGCCGGCTCACCCGGTGTTCGAGCGCGAGCAACGCTTCCACAACCGCCCTCGAGTACGAGCCGTCGACAAAGAGATCCCCCGTAGCGGCAATCAGTTCGGGATGGAGATCCGAGAGGCGGAGCCCGGGTGCTCCCGAACGGTGTGGCAGGGCACCTTCCCAAAACACGTCCGTGTGGCTGGGAGACACGAGTTCGAAGATCCGATAGTCCGCTACGACCAGGCGAGTAGGCGTACCGGAGCCGTCTCCGTACTCGACCACATCGCCGCAGGAGATAGGCGTGGAAACGGGGAATATCCCGCGGTATGCGTCAATATCGGCCTGGGCTTTGATGTGCTTCTCAGACGGGCCGCCCGGATCGTGGATCACCGTAACCGTCCTCGATTCGAGACCAACGAAGGCTGCCGGTAACCGCTTCATGTCAACAAGTTACCAACTGCCATCGCGAAGTCGAGGGTGCCAGCCTGCCGGCACAGGTGGGGAGTACCCCACCTTCATCCGGGGGAATCCACCCTGGCCCCGCGGTTCGAATCGCGCGAGAGTTGGACTATGGAACCGTCCACTATCTCCGTGTTCCTGGCAGACGACAACCTGATCGTGCGCGAGGGTGTCAAGGCACTTCTCGATTTGGAGGACGACTTCGACATCGTCGGCACGGCAGCCGATTACGACGAGCTTGTCGGCGGGGCCGAAAGCGCCAACCCACAGGTGGTGGTCACGGATATCCGGATGCCGCCCAACTTTCAGAGAGAAGGCATCGACGCCGCCATCGAGATTCGCAAACGCCATCCGGGTACCGGTGTGGTGATTCTGTCGCAATACGACGACCCTGAATACGCGGTGAGTCTGCTTGCCCAAGGTGCCGCCGGATACGCCTACCTGCTCAAGGATCGTGTTGGTGAGGGCGACCAGCTGGCACGGGCAGTCCGCGAAGTCGCCATCGGCGGATCGATGCTCGATCCGAAGATCGTCGAAGCCCTGACCGCTCCGATCAGCGAAGACAGCGCGCTTAGTACTGAGGAAGAAGACCTGCTGCAGCTGGTCGCCGAGGGCAAGCCAATCAAGGCGATCGCGGCCGTCCGCAAGACCACCCCCGAACGCGTCGACGCCGGGATCGAGCAGCTCTTCATGAAGCTCGCCGAAGGCCTCTCAACTGGCAAGGCGGGGAGCCTGGAGAGACTCAAGAAACTTCACCAGGCCATTGTGGAACGCGAGGAACTCGGCGAGACGCTGGGACGGCTGCTCCCGGGTGGCGTCGCCGACAAGCTGCGCCACGATAAACAGCGCCTCGGCGAGACCGAAGAGCTGACGGTCACCGTCCTGATGGCAGACATCCGCGGATACACCTCGATCGCCGAGCGGACCGATCCCAGCGTCCTGGCCGGCCAGCTGAACGAGCACCGGGCCGCCATGAACCACGCCATCCTCGACGCGGGCGGCACAATCATGCAGTTCGCCGGCGACGCCGTCATTGCCGTTTTTGGCGCGCCGGTCCCTCAGGACGACCACGCCCAACACGCCGTCGACGCCGCCATCGCCATTCACGCTGCTCAGGCCGAGCTCAATGATGTGTGGGCGCCTGCAGACAAAGAGCCCTTCGAACTGGGAATCGGGCTGTCTACGGGAGAGGTAGCTGCCGTGCTGTTGGGCTCGGAGGAACGCCTCGAGTGGACGGTCGTTGGCGACACCGTGAACCTCACCCAGCGAATCCAGCAGTGGGCCGAGCCCGGCGAAACGGTGATGACCCGCGCTACCTGGGAGGCCTGTACTCAAGCGATCGAGGTCGACGAACTCGAGCCGGCTCTCGTGAAGGGGCGAGAAGCACCGGTCATGGCGTACCGGTTCCCGAGGAGAGAATCGTGAACTTCCAGGACCACACCTTGATCACGTGGGGGAGGGTGCTCGCCGCCTTCGCGGCGATCGTGGCTCTCCTCAGCATGGGAATCGTCGCCGTACTCGGCGGCTGGGACTTCTTCTTCGACCAGGGCGTCGTCCACCTGGGCATTCTCGCAGTCGGCTTCGGATCGCTCGTTTGGCTGACGATTGACACGGAAGTTCGCAACGGAGTGGTGTGGGCTCTGGTCGGGGCTGCGTCCTTCGGAGCACTGTTCGCCGCCGGCTTTGCCGTAATCGTTGTGTGGGGTCACGGGTCATTCCCAGAGTTCACTGTGGACGTGGCGGAAGGGTTGACCCCGGCAGGCGTACCGTTGCCGGTGGCACTTGCCATGCAGCCCGCGGTCTGGGCCTGGCTCCCGGTCTTCTGCCTGATCCTGGCGTTGGGGCTCCTGCGCTTCCCCGACGGCAAGCTGCCCTCTTCAAGGTGGAGGTGGGCGAGCCGGTACAGCGTGATCACGATGTCGCTTGCCGTAGGCTTTTCGATATGGCTGGTCCGGCCCTCCGTCACACAATCCGTCCTGGACCCGCCAGACTCGGCGTTTGACAGGTTGGACCTTCAGATCTCCGAGACGCTGGACGTCCTGGCAATCTTTGGCGCGGTGTTCGGGATAGCCGCGCTCGTCGTCCGCTATCGGCGCAGTTCGGGAATTGTCCGACGCCAGATTCGCTGGATCGGCTGGGGTGCCACGTTCCTCAGCATGGCGGTGATCTGGGCGCTCGTCACCGAGAAGACATCGCTCACAGGAACGGGCGCGGTTGCGATGGCTGCGGGAGAAGTTCTGTTGATCGCGGCCTTTGCGATGGCTATCACGAAGTACCGGTTGTACGAGATCGATGTGGTGGTCTCGAGGACGGTGGCCTACCTGTCGCTTGCGGTGGTGATCTCGGCTCTCTACGGCGCCGCGGTACTCGCGTACATATTCGTCTTCGGTGATGAATCCCAGCGAGGAGGCGACCTGGGCCTCACGCTGCCCTTGGGAGCCACGGCGTTGGTGGCGATCGTGTTCGAACCGATTCGCGCGAGGCTGCAGCGCTGGGCCAACCGCATCGTCTACGGAAGACGGGCGGCGCCCACGGAGGTGCTGTCGCAACTGACATCTCAACTGTCGGACACTTCGGCTGGCGCCGGGCTCGAGGGGCTCGCTCAGCTCCTTCGCGACGGCACAGCGGCCGAAACCGCCGTCGTGTGGCTCCGAGTGGCCGAGCGCCTCCGCGCGGAAGCTTCCTCACCGGCCGATGTCCCGACCCATCCATCCGACATCGGCGTCGACGACGACATGCCCAACTCCGAATTCCAGCTGTCGGTGCCCGTGGTTCATGGCGGCGAATTGCTCGGCGCCCTCAGCATCGCCAAGCCGCGGGCCCACCCGGTCACCCCGGCCGACGAAGACCTGCTGGCAGACGTCGCGGCCGGGGCCGGCCTGCTGCTACGTAATCTGCGACTCAACGCAGAGCTGGTCCAGCGGGCGGATCAACTCCAAGGTTCGAGGCGACGCCTCATCGCGGCGCACGACGCCGCCCGCCACCGCTTGGAACGCGACCTTCATGACGGCGCTCAGCAACAGGTCGTGGCGCTCAAGGTCAAGCTCGGCCTCGCCCAGAACCTCGCAGGGCGCGAAGGTGCAGCCGACCTGACCGAAAGGATTGCATCTCTTGCAGCCGGCACCCAAGAGGCCGTAGACGCCATGCGAACCGTCGCCAGAGGGATCTATCCGCCACTGCTCGAAGCCGAAGGCCTCGGCCCCGCCTTGGCGGCCACCACCCGCACTGTCCAGCTCCAGATCCGGATTGAATCGAAAGACATCCCCCGATACTCGCGGCAAGTCGAGGAAACCATCTACTTCTGCGTGCTGGCGGCGCTGAACCGGGGCGAGATGGCGGGGGCCAAGTCCGCTGAGGTGAAAATTCAAGGTGACAATACGTGGCTGTCCGTCGCCGTGACATTCGACTCGGCAAATGGTGGGACAAAGTTCACTGCGCTCGAGGATCGAGTCGACGCCTTTGGCGGAACGTTGGCAGTTGTCCCCTCCGAGGAAGGGACAGCAATCACGCTGCAGCTTCCCGTAGCCGGCGAAGTGCTGGAGTCGACATGAGCGTGCGAGTAGAGACGCGTGCGGCGGTGGATCAGCCCGGTAGGGAGGCCGATCGCACATTGGTGATAGTCCTGCGGGCGGTCGTCGCACTCGGTGGCACTCTCGCCGTGATCGGGTCGGCGATGCTCATCACCGCCGGGCATGCCGAATTGTGGTGGAGAGAGTTCCTGGCGTTCGCTGGGTTGCTGGCACTGTTCTTCGCCATCGTCGCCTGGCTGGTGATCCCCCAACAGCCCCGCAACGCGGTGGTGTGGGTCATGGCCGCCATTGCCGCCCTCTGTGGCCTTGACGTCGCCGGGCGCGCGGGTGTCGCGCTGTGGGCGGTCGACGATCCCGCTCTGATCTTGGGCGCACCTTCCATTCCTGCCGATCTCTCTGCGCCGGCGGCGGTGACCTTGATTGTGAGCGAGTGGAGCGTGGTGGCGGCGATTCTCGCCATTCCAACGTTTGGTTTCCTCTTGTTCCCCGACGGCAGATTGCCCGCGCCTCGCTGGCGCTGGGTCGGCGCATTGGCCGCCGTCAGCATCCTCGCGGCGGCAGCGGGCGCCGCGTGGAGCTATCGCCCGGGGAGCATGGCGGTCGATCAAGGAGCCCTGGCCGACGCCGGAGCAACCGCCGCGATCGCCGCCACAATCCTGTCACTCGTCGCTCTGGTTGGTCGATTCCGACGCAGCGTCGGCGTTGCTAGGCAACAGTTCAAATGGATCGTGTGGGGTGCCTCCGTATTCGGGCCGGCTCTCATTGCGGCGATCCTGCTCGGAGGAGAATCGAACGAGGGTCTGCTGGTGGTTCCGCTCATGGTGGCGGCTGCCGTTTTCATCGCTTCATACGGGATCGCAGTCGGCAGGTACCGGCTTTACGACATCGACGTCGTGATCAACAAGACTGTGGTGGTCGGCACCTTGGCCATCGTCCTGTCCGGATTGTACGTAGCCGTCGTGGTCGGAGTGGGGTCACTGTTCGGATCGGGTGATGGGGCGGATTTCATCATTCAGGTGGCAGCAACAGCGCTGGTAGCAATCGCATTCGGGCCCATGCGTCGGCGGGCGCAGGAATGGGCTAATCGGCTCGTGTACGGGCAGCGGGCGACACCGTATGAGGTGCTCGCCCGGTTCTCGCATCGGGCTGCGGAAGCGTCGGATGACGAGTTGCTCTGGCGAATTCCCCGGCTGATAGTCGACGGCACGGCGGCTGCCGAGGCCACCATCTGGGTGCATATCGACGAGGGATTCCACGCCACCGCCACCTGGCCCGAGACCGCCGCGCCCGAGGCGATCACCGGAACGGACACGTTCGCGGACCCGAACGCGGACTACTCCTTGCCCGTGTTCCACGACGGCGAACTCCTCGGAGGGCTCTCGTTGAACAAGGCCCGCGGCGAGGAGCTCCCCTCTGCCGAAGAGCAGCTGATTGCGAGTCTCGCCGGCGGAATGGGTCTGGCCCTGCGCAACTCCAGGCTGACTGCGAAGCTGCGAGAGCACGTAGCAGAACTGGAGGCCTCCCGCGAGCGGATTCTGGCCGCTGCCGACGAAGCGCGAAGGGCTCTGGAGCGCGACCTCGACAGCGGGCCACAACAGCAGCTGGTCGCGCTCAAGGTGATGCTGGGACCGACCCGCAAGCTGGCCGCCCAGGCCGGTGCCGCCAAGACTGCTGAGATCCTGGCACAGCTCGAATCAGACGCCGGCGAAGCGATCCGTGCCGTTAGGGCGTTTTCCGGGGGGGTCTACCCGCCACTTCTCGAGGCCGAGGGCCTGCCGGTTGCGATATCGAATCAGACCCAAAGAGCTGCGCTCCGCATCGACGTCGAGGCGGACGGCGTCGGTCGATACTCACGTGAGGTCGAAGCTGCCGTGTACTTCACAATCCTCGAGGCACTGCAGAACATCGCCAAGTACGCCGGAGCGTCAACTACTTCAGTCGCCCTGCGGGAGACCGGTGGGCAGCTCAGCTTCGAAGTAACCGACGACGGGGGCGGATTCGACCCGGCAACCGTCGCCGCGGGATCCGGGCTGGCGAACATGTCTGACCGTATCGACGCCATCGCCGGTAGTTTGAGCTTCGAATCGGCACCTGGATCGGGCACAACGGTCCGGGGCACGGTGCCGATCGGCGATCGGGTCGGTGTTTAGCCGCTGACCTGACCCCACAGTTCTTCGAGAGCGTCCATGCTGAACTCGGACTTGGGGATGAACGCGTCCGCGCCAGCGGTCAACGCCGTTTCCCGATAGTCGCCAGACTCGTGGGTGGACATCACGACCACGTGAGGCGGGTTGTCGAGCTGCCTGATTCTCCGGGTGGCCTCGAGCCCATCGATGCCGGGCATCTGGACATCCATGAGAACCAGGTCGGGGCCGAGGGCCCGCGACATCTCGACGCCCTCTTCACCATTCTCAGCTTCGCCGGCGACCTCGAAGCCGTCGGTCATCTCCACGACCATACGCGAGGCTTCGCGGAAGGGAAGCTGGTCATCGACGATGAGGACGCGCACGTCAGCCATCTGATCCATCCACTGAGCCTGCGACCATAGACGCCCATTGTCCAGGGCATGAGCCCGCCACAAAGGGTGCGGTCAACACTACGTCACGGCCCCGTTTCCGCCAGATAGAGCAAGACGGCGCGGACCCGGTGGTGGGTGGCGTCTTCGAACGACAGGTCGAGTTTGCTGAAGATGGCGCCGATGTGCTTTTCCACGGCTCGCTGTGAGATGAACAGGGCATTCGCGATGCTGGCGTTGTTGAGGCCCTTCGCCACTTCCGCCAAGACCTCGAGCTCCCTCGGGCTGAGCCGTTGCAGCAAAGACTCCTTCTCCCTGATTCGCGCCGCCACCAAGACCTCGACGACCTGCGGGTCGACGGTTGATCCGCCCCCTTTCACCTCCGCCATAGCGGCGGTCAAAGCGTCGATGTTCCCCACGTGGTCCTTGAGGAGATACGCCCGCCCTGAAGACCCGTCGCGAAATAGCCGCAATGCGTACTCCGGCTCGACGTACTGGCTGAGCACAACCACTCCCGTCTCCGGAAAATGCTCACGGATGTGGTTGGCGGCACGGATTCCCTCGTCGGTTTGGGTCGGCGGCATACGAATATCGGTGATGACCACTTCCGGTCGAAGCTCATCGACGGTCTCGATCAACTCGTCGTAGTTCTCGCACACGGCGACGAGCGCTACTTCGTCGAGGGTGCCTAGAAGCGAGACGAGTGCTTCTCGCATCAGGTAATTGTCCTCAGCTAGAACGACGGTCGTGGCCATACTGAGAAGGTATCAGGTGATGGGAACCCTGCGGGTTCCTTTGAGTTGCTACGCAACTCCTGGCAAAGGCGCGAGACAAACGTCTCGGGCGGCTGTGACCGCGACAGAAGCTGTCCGCCGCGCCCCCTAGCTTCTCCGCAGCCAAACTCGCAAGGAACGCCGAAGGCGTTCCCCCCTCCGCCCTCGTTCCTCGGGCACCTTCTCCAACACTCGCTGCGCTCGCGAGGGGAGGAGACATGTCGGCGTGTGTGTCTCTCCCCCCGTTTGACGACGTAGTCGGAAATGTTTGGGGGAGTGGCGACGAGGTACGAGGAGCCGAGGGGGGTTGCGGAGGCGCGGGATCAGCGTCTGGCATGGTTCGTGTCCGCGTCGCGAGCTGTTCGGACTGTCTTGGCTTCCCCCTCCGAGCGGCTCCTTCGTCGCCGCCCACCTCCCCCAGACGTTGCCCGCCCAAAGCGGCGTGCAACGGGGGAGGAGATACCTTTCTGCTACTAGATTCTTCGTATGACTGATCTTCTCCGGCTCGAGGCTGGAATGGCGATCCCCTATGGGGGGAATCGGGTTGCCGTGGTGTCCGCGGAGTTGGCGGGTGAGTTCGAACCGGGCGATCGCCTCGTGGTTGTCCAGGACAGCGGTGCCCTGCTGCACATTCCGCAGGGTCCCTGGGACATCGCGACGGGAGCAGTGTCCCGGGCCGTCGACGCCTTCGCCGCGATGGGATCCGTGACCGACGACCAGATCACGCGTTTCTACGAGGAGTTCGCCGCCCGCCTCGAATCCGACGATGCATTTGCCCCGATCGCAGCAGCCAACGCGGAAGACGTCGAGCAAGCGCGGCAGCGGTCACGCTCGACAACGCGGCTCGTTCTAAGCGACGGGATGCGGGCGGCGATGGTCGCCGGGCTGCGCACCTGGGGGGACGCTCCCACGACGCGGGGTGAAGTCATCGAGCAGGTCCACCACGACGGCTGGCGCGTCGACCAGGTCCGCAGCGGCCTCGGAGTGATCGGGTTCGTGTTCGAAGGCCGACCGAACGTTTTCGCCGACGCCACCGGCGTGCTGCGAGGCGGCAACACCGTGGTCTTTCGTATCGGTTCCGATGCCCTCGGTACCGCCCGCGCCATTGTCGAGCACGCCCTCGACCCGGCCCTCGCCGCGGCCGGTCTCCCGCCCGGCGCCGTCTCGCTCGTTGCCTCACCGGACAGGGCAGCCGGCTGGGCGCTGTTCTCGGATCCACGGCTCAGCCTCGCCGTCGCCCGTGGTTCCGGGGCCGCCGTCGCCCAACTCGGGGCCGTCGCTCGCCAGGGCGGGATTCCCGTGAGTCTTCACGGCACCGGCGGTGCCTGGATCATCGCCGCCGAGGACGCCGACGGCAGTGTGCTCGAGGCCGCCGTCTACAACTCACTCGACCGCAAGGTCTGCAACACCCTCAACACCTGCGCCATCGTGGCCGACCGGGCGGCCGAGCTCGTGCCGCGCTTTCTCTCCGGCCTGGCCCGGGCTGCGGAGGCGCGCGGGGTCAGCCCCAAGCTTCACGTCGCCGCCGGCGACGAAGCTCTGATCCCGGCCGATTGGTTTGCCGACGCGGCGATCGCCCGCGCCGGGGGAGAGGTCGTCGAGCCCCGCACCGAGCCGATAGGCCGTGACAGCCTCGGCCTGGAATGGGAGTGGGAGGACAGCCCCGAGGTGACACTGGTTATCGTGCCGGATGTGTCAGCCGCTGTCGCCGCCTTCAACGACCAGAGTCCCCGCTTTGCCGCCTCGCTGATCTCCGAGTCTCCTGAGCGGCATGACATGTTCTTCAACACGATCGACTCGCCCTTCGTCGGTAACGGGTTCACCCGCTGGGTGGATGGCCAGTTCGCTCTCGATCGGCCCGAGCTGGGACTGTCCAATTGGCAATTCGGGAGGCTCTTCGGCCGCGGCGGTGTGCTCTCGGGCGACTCGGCATTCACGGTGAGGAGCCGGGTTACGCAAGATGACCCCGAGATAGGCCGCTGGGAGGCGACATGAGCGGACAATGGACCTCGCCGGCAGAGATCGCCGACAGCTTCAAGGAGCTCGGCTATCTGGCCGACACCCACATCACCCAGATCGTGTACCTCGCCGACAGGCTCGAGAAGCCGATCCTGACCGAGGGCCCTGCGGGGGTCGGCAAGACCGAGTTGGCGGTGACGCTGGCCAAGGCGACCGGCCGCCGGTTGATCCGGCTCCAGTGCTATGAGGGCCTCGACGAGGCCAAGGCACTGTACGAGTGGAATTACCACAAGCAGCTGCTGCGCCTCCAGGCCGACGAGGGTAAGGCGTGGGACGACCTCGAAGGGGACATCTTCGGCGAGTCGTTCCTGCTCACCCGGCCGCTGCTCGACGCGATCACATCCCAGGAGCCGGTCGTGCTCCTGATCGACGAAGTGGATCGTATCGAGATCGAGACCGAGGCTCTGCTGCTCGAGGTACTCGACTCCTTCCAGGTGACTATCCCGGAGCTCGGCACGATCACCGCCTCCTCCCGTCCCCTGGTTGTGCTCACGTCCAACAACACCCGGGAGCTGTCCGAAGCCCTCAAGCGGCGTTGCCTGTTCCTGCACATCAGCTACCCGTCCGTTGAGCGGGAACGCGAGATCCTGCTGGCCAGGGTCCCGGAGCTGTCCGACTCGATGGCCGACAGGATCGCCAAGGTCGTGCGTTCGATTCGAGACCTCAAGCTGCGCAAGGCGCCGTCGGTGAGCGAATCTATCGACTGGGCCCGGACATTGATGGCGCTGGGCGCCGAAGACGTCGCCGCCGGCATCACCGATGACACGCTCGGCGTGTTGTTGAAATACCAGGACGACATCGAGCGAGTCGCCAAGGAGCTCAAGTTGGCGGAACTCGAAGCGCCTTCGTGAACCCGCCATGATTCGAGCCCTGACCGCTTTCGTCGAGGAACTGCGAGCGGTCGGAGTCCCGGTGTCGATGGTCGAAGCGATCGACGCCGCGCAGGCGATCGAGCACCTGGATCTGGCCAGCCGGGATGCGCTCAAGTCGGGCCTGAGCGCCACCCTCGTCAAGCAGGCCCGCCACCTCGCGGCCTTCGAGGCGGCCTTCGACGTGTTCTTCGGTACCGCCACGCCACCGGGGGAACAGGCTGCCGCCGAGTTCGCCCAGCAGGCCGCGGCTGCGGGAGGCGCCGGTGGTGGGGAGGGCGCAGAGGAGCTATTCGAGGCGATTGCCGCCGCGCTGAACGCCGGCGACGAAGAGGCACTGCGTGAGTTGATCCGTCGTGCGGTGACCGAGCTCTCCGGGCTGCAACCCGGCCGTCCCGTCGGGGGGCGCTACTACTTCTATCGAGTGATGCAACGGCTCGGCGCGGATCGGCTGCGGCTGCGGCTGCTCGAGGCCGTCGACGAGGACGATCCGCTGGCTCGCCGTATCGCCGAGGAGGACATAGCGGCGCTCATCGAGATGCTCGAGACCGAGGTTCGCCGTGAGGTTGTGCGCCGCCTGGTCGCCGATCGCGGGCCGGAGGCCGTTGCCAGGACGTTGCGAACGCCCCTTCTCGAGGATATCGACCTGATGCACGCCACTCGCGAGGAGCTCGCCAACATCGAGACCGCTGTCGGCCCGCTGGCACGCAAACTGGCGACCCGGATGGCGCAGCGGCGCCGTCACGGCCGCAAGGGACGTCTCGACGTGCGCCGCACCATTCGCAGATCCCTGCAGCATGGCGGGGTGCTGCTCGACCCGAGTTTCAAGCCGCCCCGGAAGTCGAAGCCCGAGCTGGTGCTGTTGTGTGACGTTTCGGGCTCGATGGCTACGTTTGCCCGGTTCACTCTGCAGCTCACGTTCTCGCTGGCAGCTCAGTTCTCCAATGTGAAGGTGTTCGCGTTTGTGGACGCCCTTGACGATGTGACCAGGTTCTTTGGTCCGGGACGGGAGTTGGGTACGTCGCTTCAGCAGCTCTCCAGTGAGGCCAAGATCGTGTGGCAGGACGGCCACTCCGACTACGGGCACGCCCTGGACGACTTTGTGCGCGACCACCTGTCCAAAGTGACTCCCCGCAGCTCAGTCCTGGTGACGGGGGACGCCCGCAGCAACTACCGCGAACCACGAGTGGAGGCGCTCGCCGAGATCGCCCAGAAAGCACGAGCGCTCTATTGGCTGAACCCCGAGGCCAGCCGCTACTGGAATACCGGTGACTCCGTGATGGCACGGTACGCGCCGTATTGCGACGCGGTGCGCGAGGTGCGCACTATTCGTCAGTTGGAGCGATTCGTCGAGGATCTGATCCTCCCGGCGAGCCCGGCGCAAAGGGCCGTCGCATTGGCCCACGGGTAGCTCCGTTGGGCGGATTAGCTCAAAACCGGGGGTGACACTGCAAGAACTGCCCGAATCCTCAAGGAATAGCGCCATGACACCGATAGCAACCCTGTGTGGTGGAGCTGCCACCAAGAGGGGCAATTGAACGAACATGTCGGATACAAGTGGAGGCCAGATGGCCAAGCGAATTCTCGTAGTCGAAGATTCCGAAGTAATCCAGCGCCTGATCGAAGTGTGTCTTCGGCCGGCCGGCTTCGAGATCGAACCGCGTGGTGACGGCCACTCCGGCGTCGCCGCCGCTCGCGAACTGCTTCCCGACCTGATCATCCTGGACGTAGGCCTCCCCGGCCTCGACGGCTGGGAGGTGCTCGGTCGCCTTCGTGCCGACGAGAAGACGGCAAATCTCAGGGTATTGATCCTCACCGCCCATGCCCAGGATGAGACCAAGGCCCGGGCCAACGCCGGCGGTGCGGACGCCTTCCTCTCCAAGCCGTTCCGCCCGAACGACTTGCGCGTGATCGTCCAGCAGCTACTCGAGCCCCAGCAGTCGGAATCAGCTACCGCCGCTTCCTGATCATTCGTCGGGTCGAGACCCGTCAGAATCCGCTCCGACGAACCCATTGTGCGGCCGCGCCGGCTCGTATACGTTGATCCTGCGGTGGCAGGAAGGGACTAGTGCAGTTCGTTGCCGTCCTCACCCTCATGGCCGCTGTGATCGCGCCACCAGCCACCGCACCGCGACCTGCGCCGACCACGTGCGCCGCGCTATCGGCTCCCGTCGTCGGCCCGATCGTGCGCGGTTTCGCACCGGTGGGTTCCTACGGCGGGCACTGGGGGGTCGACTACGGAGTGCCCGCCGGAACAGTCGCTTCCGCTGCGGACGCCGGGATAGTGACGTTTGCCGGCTCGGTGGCCGGCATGCTGTCGGTGAGCGTTGACCACGGCGGAGGCCTCAAGACCTCGTACTCCTATTTGAGTGAGATTGCCGTATCAGAAGGTGCCCGCCTGGCCGCAGGCGCTGCCGTTGGCAGCAGCGGCGAGCACCACGGGTTGGCGGCACTCCACTTCTCGGTCCGGCTCGACGGCCAATACCAGGACCCCCGGCGATGGCTGCATTGTGTCTGGTCGTCGGCTGCGGCACTACGCCTTTCGTCAGCCTATCCTCACGGCCGTGCGACGCGGCATCCTCGGCGGGACGTTCGATCCCCCTCACTACGGTCACCTGTTCATGGGCGAAGTTGCCTACTGGCAGCTCGATCTCGACGTCGTCACGTTTATGCCCGCCGGCTCTCCTTGGCAGAAGAACGATCTATCGGTCAGCGATCCAATGCGGCGGCTCGAGATGACCCGGCTCGCCGTGGCGGGTGTGCCGTACTTCGAGGCTGATGCTCGTGAGGTCGAGCGCGACGGGTGGACCTACACCGCCGACACGCTGAGTACCTTTCCGGTACATGAGGAACTCGTCTTGATTCTCGGCGCCGATGCCGCCTCCCGCCTGTCCACCTGGCAGCGTCACGAGGAGGTGACCGCGCGCGCCACGATCGCCGTGATGCCGCGGCCCGGGTCGACCCGCGAGCAGGTGGCGGAGACGCTCGGCCATGACGGGTTCGTCTGGCTCGTCGGCCCCGAGCTGGACATCAGCGGCACGGTGATTCGAGAGCGGCTGCAGTCGGCCCGGTCGGTTCGGTTTCTGATGCCGGAGTCAGTGCGGGCATACGCCGAGGCCGTCGGGCTGCATCGTGTCGAATCGGCCTGACGTTCCGCGAGCAACCTCGGCCGTGTCCGACGTTGTGGCAACTGTGGTGTTGCTGCTGACACTCGTGGCCGTCTTGTTCCTTGTAGCCAATTGGGACGACTGGACCTCGCCGCTCCAAGACGAAGTTGCCGAGATCCCGAGTCTGGCGGCCGTTCAGCAGCAGCAGGAGGCGACCGGCAGCGAATCGCTACTCGTTCTCGTGATGGATCGAGACGGACGAACCGGCGCAATTGTCCTGGCGGCCGCAGTGGATGATCACCCGTCGACCGTGACCCTGATCCCAACGCTGCTGTTTGAGCTCCTCCCCGGCTATGGCTACTTCCCCCTGGGCGATGCCGCGGGTTTCGAAGGGCCGGAGCTGGCGCAGATTGCGGTGGCGAACGCTTTCGGCGTGAGGATCGACCGGGTGGCAGTGGTGCCTTCGATGCACCTGACCAGCTTGCCGCTCCTGCTCGACATCGAGCTCGGCGAGCCGGTGATTGAGCAGGGCGATGAGACGAGTGTCCAGGTCGCCGAACAAGGAGCGCGCAACTACCAGCCGGGCACGGTCGAGGACCTGCTGACGCTGCAGTTCGAATCGAGTCCGGTGAGTTGGCTCGAGCGGCAGGCAGCCGTATGGCGCTCGTTGCTGGACGCAATGGCGGCCGACTCGACCCTGGCCGGCCAAGTGCTCGCCGACCCACAGTCGGCCGCCGCTTTGGCGAGGGTGGCGGTCGCCGACCCCGAGGTCTCCTTCATTCCGGTGGAGCCGGTGGCGGTAGCCGGGGGCGATGACGGTTTCCAGCTTGTGCAGGCCGATGTGGCATCGTTTGTGGCAGACAGGTTGGCGCACCTGTCACTTGCGACCGCAGAGCGTCCCCGAGTCGAGGTCCTCAACGGCAACGGCGAGATCCTGGCCACGCGAGCGGTCGTGGAAGCAGTGGTGGCCGCCGGTTTCCACGTCATCAAGACCGACAACGCCGAGAACTTCGAGTTCGAGGAGACCGTTGTGATCTCGCAGGGCCGGGCCAACCTCGACGCGGCGGAGGCCGCGGCAGGCATTCTCGGGGTCCGGATGGTGCAATTGGAGGTCGCCGCGCCCTCTGGCGTCGTGGATCTATCTATTATTGTCGGTCAAGACATCGCAACTCTCCGGAGCTGACCATTCCCGCAAGCCTCGACGCCAAGAACGCAGCGCTAGCCGCCGCGGCCGCAATCAGCGAGAAGAAGGGTTTTGATGTTGTCCTCCTGGATGTTTCGGATCTGCTCGTCGTCACCGACATCTTTGTGATTGCGACCGGCGCTTCGTCGCGTCAGGTCAAGACCCTGGTAGCCGAAGTAGAACGGGTGCTCAAAGAGACCATGGACCGGCGTCCGCTGCGCCGGGAAGGTGTCGAGCACGGCAAGTGGGTCCTGCTGGACCTGGGTGACGTTGTCGTACATGCCTTCGATCGGGAGACCCGCGACTACTACTCGCTCGAGCTCCTTTGGGCCGACGCCCCCCGGATCGAATACGAGCCGGCGACGGCGGAGGCGTAGGAGCCTGCTCGGCAGCCGCAAGCCTCCGAGCGGCTGATACAATGCCGGTCCCTTAGGGGGCTGTAGCTCAGCCTGGCAGAGCACCTGCATGGCATGCAGGGGGTCAGGGGTTCAAATCCCCTCAGCTCCACGGGAACGCCTACGGCGTTCCTTGCGAGTTTGGCTGGCGCCAAACTCGGGGTCTGCGATGTGTCCCCCCGGAGGGGGGTGAAGGGCCCCGCCGAAGGCGGGTAGGGGGGCGCATCGCCTGAGCTGACTCCCGGTACCAGGGTGCGGGCACCAGGTGGGAGCAGGGAGCTTCGGACGGGGATCACGGTCAGGTGGCGCCCCCTCTGGCCCTGCGGGCCGGTCTCTCCCCTCCGGGTGTCAGACTCCACCGGACCCTTCGCGCCTCGACCGGGCCCGTCGCCGGGTCTCCGACCTGGGTGGGTGAGGCGATCGGTAAGTACCCGGCAATAGGGTGACTTCCCAGAAGGTCCGCTGTGGAGCGGGCGGTCTATATTTGGTGGATAGTCACCGAGCCGGAAGGCGCGCGGGGATGCCGATCAAGACGCGAGCGGCGATCAAGGCAGAGCACGGGGCGCCGCTGCTGGTTGAGGAAATCGAGTTGGAGGACCCGAGCGACGAGGAGGTCCTGGTCAAGCTCTTCGCAACGGGCGTTTGCCACTCCCAGCTTCACCAGATCTTCAATCTGCGGGCACCGATGCCCGTGCTCCTAGGCCATGAGGCCACGGGTGTTGTCCTGGAGGCAGGCTCAAAGGTTGAACACGTCCGTGCGGGCGATCGGGTGATGATCCAGTTCGTGCCGCGCGATCTCCCGGAGGGACAGATCGCGGCGGCGCGGACCAAGTTCCGCTGGCGGGATGAGGAGTACGAGGCCGACGACGTCTACACGTGGGCGGAGCATGCCCTGCTGAACGAGCAGATGGTGGTGCCGCTCCCCAACGATGTAGCGACTGATGTGACCGCCATCATCGGATGTGCGGTTATCACAGGGGTGGGTGCTGCCCTGTACACGGCGAATGTCCAGGCCGGCCAATCGGTGGCGGTGTTCGGGGTGGGGGGCGTCGGTACGAACGTGCTGGCCGGGGCCAAGATCGTCGAGGCGAGTCCAATCATCGCCGTCGATCTCCAAGACAGGAAGCTCGACTACGCGCGGGAGCTGGGGGCGACCCACACGGTGAATGCCTCGGACGTGGACGCTCCCGCGGCGATCAAGGAACTGACCGACGGCGGTGTGGACTTTGCGTTCGACACAATCGGCCTCGAGGCGGCCACCTTGCCGGCAGTCGAGAGTGTGCGGGCGGGCGTACTCGGGGTGTCGCGCGGCGGCACGGCCGTGATCGTAGGAATCGGCTACGCCGATCTGGCGCTCCCGCGGCCGCGCCTTCTTCCATACGGCGAGCGGACGATCCTCGGGTCAATGGGCGGATCGACGCGTCCGGGTCATGTTATGCCGCGATACGTCGAATGGTTCAAGGAGGGCAAGCTGCCGTTGGAGAAGATGGTGTCGCGTCGATACGACAACCTCGACCAGATCAACGAAGCGGTGCGGGCACTCAAGGATGGGGAGATCGACGGGCGCTCGATCATCGTCTACGACACGCCGTAGACCTCAGGCGCTCTGCGCGCCTTCCGTCGGGAACTCGGCGGCGAGCGCGTCGTACCGGTCGAGATCCCGAACCTGATCCGGGTCCCACGCGAAGCCGATGCCGAGAACATCTTCAGGGTGATAGTGGAGCAAGTCCATCGCCGCCGGGCCCCGCTCGACCGGCACCACCCAGGTCGTCATGCCGGCGATGTCGAGGATTCCACGGCTGATCATCTCGATCACATCTGGCAGGTAGGTCGCCCGTGGGCTGCCGGCGCCACCTCCCTGCGGTGAGGCTGCCGTTTCTCGATGAAGCGGCACCAGCTTGATCCCCTTGATCTGCATCGGCCAGAACAGGTCGAAGCCTTGCAGGGGTGGGGGATGGCCGACGAGGGCGACCCGTCCCCGCGGACGAACGATATCGAAGGCGAGCTCGAGGCCGGCCTGGGTCCCCGAGGCTTCTATCACGACCTCGGGTCCGTCCGGGACAGCATCGCGACTTGCTTTGGCCGCGTCGACGGTAGAGCCGTCAATCCCGATCGCGCCGTAGCGATCGGCGAAGGCGACGCGGCTCGCCACTATGTCGATGGCCAGTACTCGGCGCGACAACCGGGTCAGGATCTGGACGCCACAGAGTCCCAGCGGACCCAGGCCGATCACGGCCGTGTCGGCATAGAAGCGGGGGGCGGCAGCGAGGATCCCCGCCAGGGGTGGTACGGCCCAGTACGAGGCGGCCGCTTCGAGATAGCTCATGGCTGCGGGAATCGGAATGACCGAGGCGGCGTCGGTGTCGAGCAGCTCACGATGGGCTCCCCATTCTCGCCCGCAGCTAACACGATCGCCCGGGGCCACATGGTCGACGTCGGCGCCGACTGCGATCACGTCCCCCGCGGCGAGGTACCCGAACGCACCGACGGCGGGGAAAGGAGGCCCGTGGTCCCTGATGTCGCCCGGACGGCCGTACAACATGTACCGCTCGGTGCCGCCGCTGACGGCAGTCACCCTGGTTCCCACCAGCACTTGTCCCGGTCCGATCGAAGGCTCGGGGGCTTCGTCCATCCTCATCTCGCCGAAACCGTGAGCCGTGAGGACTCGCATCAGCTCGACCGCTCGACCATTTCCGGGAAGAGACAGGCGTTCAGGTGCCCGTGCTCGCCGCGGTCGGCAAGTTCAGGCACCTCGGTGGAGCACTCGGGCTGTGCCTTCCAGCATCGGGTTCGAAAGCGGCAGCCCGAAGGCGGGTCCTGTGGGCTCGGGACGTCGCCTTCGAGCAAGATCCGTTGTTTGTCGCCCCGCTTGGACGGGTCAGGGATTGGGACGGCCGAGAGCAGCGCCTGGGTGTAGGGGTGGGTGGGCGTCTCGTAGATCTCGTCTCTGGTGCCGGCTTCCACGATCTTTCCGAGGTACATCACCGCGACCCGGTCGCAGATGTGCTTCACGACCGCCAGATCATGGGCGATCAGCAGGTAAGCCAGAGACAGCTCAGCCTGGAGACCCTCCAACAGATTGATGATCTGAGCCTGGATCGACACATCGAGAGCCGAGATCGGCTCATCGAGGATCAGCAACTGCGGATTGAGCGCCAATGCTCGCGCGATCCCGATCCGCTGGCGCTGGCCTCCGGAGAACTCATGAGGGAAGCGGCTCCCAAGCTCGCTGCGCAGTCCGACCAGCTCGAGAAGCTCATCGACGCGGCGGCGCCGCCCCCGGCTGTTGCCCCCCAGGCCGTGGACGAGGAGCGGCTCGGCGATGATCGAACGGACGGTCATGCGGGGATCGAGTGACGAGAACGGGTCCTGCAGCACGATCTGCATCTCGCGACGCAGTGGACGGATGGCGCGGCCGCTGAGGCTGGTTATGTCGCTGCCTCGGAAGACAACTCGGCCGGCTGTGGGTTCGATCAGGCGCAGGATCGCCTGACCGGCGGTGGTCTTGCCGCAACCCGACTCACCGACAAGACCGATCGTTTCGCCCGCAGCCAGCGTCAGATCGATCCCGTCAACCGCCTTCACCACGCCGAGTTGCCGGCGCAGGATTGTCGAGCGCACCGGGAAGTGGACCTTGAGGCCCTCCACCCGTAGCAGCTCTTCCCCAAGCGATGGCCGGGTGTGGATGTCCTCCGAAAGGGACCGAGGTGCTGCCGTCACGATTCCGCCTTTGACCGGACATCGACACCGAGCATGGCGGATACGCGGCCGGCCTCGGTGTCCATTTCTGTGAAGAAGTGACAGGCCGTCGTGTGGTCGGTGGGGCCGGCGATTTGCACGAGCGGCGGTTCGGCCGTCCAGCACTCTGATCGTCCGCGTGACAGCTCGCAGCGGGGATGGAACGCACAGCCGGGCGGTGGGGAGGTCAACGACGGCGGCTGGCCCGGGATCGAAAGAAGCGAATCGAGCCTGGTGTCGATGCGCGGCAGGCTTGCCAGCAGGCCGAGCGTGTAGGGATGTTGGGGATTGCCGAACACTGAGAACACGTCGGAGGATTCGACGACCTTGCCGGCATACATAACCAGAACTCGATCGGACATCTCCGAGATCAATCCGAGGTCGTGGGTGATGAGGATGGTCGCCGCACCGGTTTCGGCTTGGATCAGCTTGAGCACATCCAACACCTGCGCCTGGATCGTGACGTCCAGCGCTGTGGTCGGCTCATCAGCGATGATCAGTTTGGGCCCATTGGCGATTGCCATGGCAATCATGGCCCGCTGGCGCATGCCGCCGGAGTATTCATGTGGAAACTGCGAGTAGCGGGCTTCAGGGCTGGGGACTCCGACACTCGCCAACAGTTCGATGGATCGGGCCCGGGCCGCCTTCCGGCTCACCCGCCGGTCATGCACCCGGATGGCCTCGGCGATCTGATGACCGATCGTCTTGACCGGATTGAAGGCAGTCATCGGATCCTGGAAGATCATGGTGATCTCCCGCCCGCGTATCTTGCGCATCTCCCGCGGCGGCAATTTGAGCAGGTCCCGCCCTTCGAACATCACGGAGTCCCCGCTGACCTTTCCGGCGGGCTTGGGCACGACACCCATGATCGAGGCCATCGTGACGCTCTTGCCCGAGCCGGACTCGCCTACGACCCCGAGAATCTCGCCGGGATACAGCTCCCAGCTGACGTTACGCACCGCCTGGACGAGACCGGTCTCGGTCGAAAACGTAGTGCTCAGATTGCGAACCGACAGCAGTGGTTCTCCGGTTGGAGTTGTCTGTGAGTCCATGATGTCCCTCCCTCCTACATCTGCTGTCGGGGGTCGAGGGCGTCACGGAGGCCGTCGCCGATGAAGTTGATGGCGAGGACGGTCAGGGCGATGATCGCACCCGGTGGAATCCAGAGCCACGGCATTTCCTTGAGGATGGTGAGTGACTGTGCCTCCTCGAGCATCCCGCCCCAGCTCGCCTGCGGTTGTTTGACACCCAGGCCCAGGAAGGACAGCGCCGCTTCGAGGAGGATCGCCCCCGCACTAAGGAGCGTTGCCACGACCGTGAGGGGTGAGAGTACGCCCGGTGCCACATGTTTGCGCATGATCCGCCACCGGCTGGATCCGGTGGCACGGGCCGCGAGCACGAAGTCCTGCTCCTTGATCGATAAGGCCATCTGTCTCACGATTCGACAGGCGGTCGGCCACTCAAAAAAGGCGATGACGACGATTATCGTCACGACGCTGGGCCCGAGGACCGCCACCAGCAGCAGAATCAGCATCAAGGAGGGGAACGAGAGGAAGACGTCGACCACTCGCATGATGATGGCGTCGATCCAACCGCCCGCAACTCCCGCAAGCAGTCCGAGCAAGGTGCCCAGGCCGGCCGCCGAGAGGGCCGCCGCCACTCCAACCGTCAGGGACACGCGTGATCCAAATATCAGTCGGCTCAGTACGTCGCGGCCGGCCGAGTCGGTTCCCAGGAGATGATCGGCGCTCGGCGGGTTGCGCGAAGCGCTTACATCGACGACGTTGGGATCCTGCGGTGCCAGGATCGGCGCCAGGATGGCGATGGCAACGAGGATGATGACGAATATGAGCCCGCCGAACGCCAGCCGATGTCTCTTGAAGCGCCGCCAGGCGATCCGCCACGGTGACTGGATCGGAAGCGAATCATCCCATTCGCTCTGGTCGGGTGGGATACCGGGGACGGGGCCTCCATCCACGTGGTCCGTCGCTTGCTCATCCGGACGCAGGTCGTCGGTCATAGCCGGATCCTCGGATCGAGAATGGCCGCCAGCAGGTCGGCAATGAGATTGAAGATCATCACAAGGACCGCGCTGAAGAGCACCACTCCGATGATTATTGGGTAGTCACGGCGCCGGATGGCCTCGAGGACTAGCTGCCCCATACCCGGCCAGCTGAAGATCGTCTCGATGATCACGGTGCCGGCAAGGAGCGCCGGAATCTGGATGGCGATGACCGTCGTCAGCGGAATGAGTGCGTTGCGCAGGCCGTGAAAGATAACGATCGACCGGCCGCGGACACCCTTGGCTGTTGCCGTGGTGATGTGATCCTGCCGCAGGACATCCAACATGCTTTGCCGGGTATACCGGACGTAAGGGCCGATGAGCACGGCAGAGAGCACCCCCGCCGGCATGATCAAGTGTTTGAGCGAATCGCCGAGTGAAGGCTCCATTCCGAGAGTGCGCAGACCGCCCGTGGGTAACCAGCGTAACTGGAGCGAGAATATGAAGATCGCCATCAACCCGAGGAAAAAGTTGGGGATGGAAATCGCCAGCATGCTTCCGGTTGCCGAGAAGTAGTCGAACCAGCTGTTCTGGCGAACCGCGGCCATGACGCCGATCGGTATGCCGATGATCAGCGCCAGCAGGATACCGGTACCTGTGAGCAGGGCGGTCGGGCCGAGCCGATCCCAGATCAGCTCAGTGACCGGCGCCCGCCGATGAAACGAGGTCCCCAGATTTCCCTGGAACACCTCGCCCACCCACACCACGTATTGAACGGGGACCGGCTTGTCAAGGCCGAGATCGGACCGCCGTTGCTCCATGTATTCGTCTGTGGCGCTGAACTCCTCGACACTCATCATCATGAGGAGGGGATCGCCGGGGAGCAGTCGGGTGAACATGAAGGACATGAAGAGGATCCCGAACAGCACGGGAATCGCGATCATGAGTCTTCGAATCAGGTAGCGCAACATCCGTCAGCTCATCGCTCCCTTCGCGGGCGTCGACAACCTCACAGTGCTGCAGCCTACGCGGTGACGGCGGGAAGGCTCTGCGTTGCCAGATCTATGCGAAGTGGCGCGACTGGGGTCCCGTTGTCCGGGACCCCAGTCGCTACAGGAACTTACTCCTCCCAATACCACTCACCGATGTTCCAGTACGGCTGGCCGATGCCGCCGTGGGGCACAACGCCCTTCAGGCGTGAGTCGTAGGCAACGATCGTGTCAACGATGTACAGGTAGATCTCCGACGGATCCGCGTTCATGAACCGGAACGCATCGTGGTAGATCTGCCGCCGCTCGTCTTGCACAGCCGTGAGCCTGCCTGCCTCCCACAGCGCATCCAGCTCGGGACGGCAGTAGGAGATCAGGTTGGCTCCGGTACGGGCGGTGTTACACGACGTGTAGACCTGCACCGCACTCGGATCGATCGTGAAGTCGGCGCCACTGACCCAGAAGCCGTCGAGTGTGCCGAGCGGTTGCTCGCGGATGCCATCGATGAGGCCTCCGGTGTCGGTGTTGATGATCGTCCAGTTGATACCGACCTCTGCCATCTGCGCCTGGGCGATTGCTATTGCAGTGTCCACATAGCTCCGGCCGGGGCGAGCGTAGAAGATCAGTTCCGTGTTGGGGTCCCACGCTCCGTCGGCTTCAGCTTCGGCCAGAAGCGTCCGGGCACGGTCCGGGTCGTAGTTGTACTCGATCAGGTCGGGGTACTCCGCGACGGTCGGGATGGACCATTCCGGAGCGATCTGCCTGATGTTGGTGATCGGCGTCGAGCAGTAGCCCTGCATTGCTTGCTGACACAGGCCTACCCGGTCGATTGCGAACAACATCGCCTGGCGGACCCGAGCATCGAGCGGCTCATCGTCGTGCATGATCGACCACAGTTCGGGAGCGATTCCCTGTTCTGCGGCGACCGTCACACCGGGGATGTTGGAAACACGGTCAACGTCCGCCGGGTCGAGCGGGAACATGAACTGAATCTCACCGGTCTCGAGCTGGGCCGACATGACATCGGTCGACAGGATCTTGAAGAACACTCGATCGAAGTATGCGTCACCGCCGAACCAGTTGTCGTTCCGCTCGAACTCCACGAATTGGCCCTGTTCGAACTGCACGAACTTGTATGGCCCGCTGGTTACGGGGAAGGTCTGCCAGTACTCATTGTCGAGGAGTTCACTGTGCGGAACATCACCCAGGACGTGGGCTGGAAGCACGGGGAGGTCCTCTGCGCGGGCACCGAGGTTGTTGACCCAGGCGGCATCCGGGTTCTCCAACTCGATGGTAATCGTGCGGTCGTCCACGACGGTCAAGCCCACGATTGAATCGGCCGTGCCATCGACGTACGCCTGCTGGCCGAGAACCCCGCCGATGCGGATGGCCCAGTTGCTGACGTTGTTATCGAGGTACGACTCGAGCGTCCAGCGGATATCCTCCGCCGTCATCGGCGTTCCGTCACTCCAAACGACGTCCGGCTTGAGGACCATCGTGACGGTCTTGGCATCTGCCGAGGTCTCCCATGATTCCAAGATCTTCGAGTAGATGACCTTGTTGTTGTCAGTTTCCAGCAGCGGGTTGAACATCGCCTGGTAGACGTGGCCTTTGCCCTGCTGTCCAGTGGTGTGCGGGATGAGGTCGGTCGCCTCTTCCGACATCACCGTCTGGAGAATCTTCGGCTCATCGCTGGGTACCGTCGTATCGGGCGCTGCCGTCGTACCGGGCGCCGCGGTAGTGTCGCCGCCGGTTGCTGCGGTAGTCGCAGGTGCCGCGCCCGTCGTTGTGGTCGTCGAATCGGTGCTGGAGCACGCTCCGACGACGAGAGCAAAAACTGGTGCGAGCAGCAGCAGCCTCCGCCAATTGGTGGACCTTGAACGTGTCATTGCGGTTCCTCCGACCTTTGGCTGGGCCATCACTGATCCGACATATCCAAGCGGATCCGGTGTGGCGAGCTGCGTGGGTGTTGGTCTTCGTCCTGCCTTTCGGCAATTGCCTGACCTTTAGGAATCTAGAGGCAATAACCACTGTGGATGGATCTGCGGAGGATCATCGTCATCTGCCACAGGCCGGGGACCGCAGGACTATCAGTCGATAATTCAAGGTTTCCGGGCGAAGGCAGGGGCGATGAGACCCGCAGAGGCGCCGCAATGGATTGTTCAACACCCACCTAGGCACGGCCGTAGCGCGCTGCCTTTCGGTCTGTGATTCCGGTGGAGGTCCTCATCACGGGAGCCGGGGGACGCATCGGTGCCCACCTTGCTCGCACTCTCAGCTCGGCCGGGCACCGGGTCAGAGCTCTTGATCTCCCAGGCAACAAGGCCCTGCGGCACCTTGGATCTGAACCAGACGTCGAAATCTTCGCGGGCGACATCACGGATATCGCGTCTGTGCGCGACGCGGTTGCCGGTGTCGATGTGATTTGTCACCTGGCGGCCGCTCTCACTACCCACGACGTGGGAGATCAGTCGTTCGTCGACGCCAATCTGAACGGGACATTCAACATGCTCGTCGCAGCCCGGGAAACGGCGCCGGGACTGGCACGTTTCGTCTACGTGTCGAGCGACGCCGTCTATTGGCCCGGATTGACGCGGCGACCCCTCTATCTCCCAATCGACGAATCCCATCCGCTGACGGCCGGATCGATATACGGCGCGACCAAGGTCGGCGCCGAGGCCATGTGCCACGCATTCTGGAGCACCTACGGAATCCCCTTCACAATCGTCCGCCCGACGGCCACCGCCAATCCGAGCGAGCTGTTGGACCCGGTCAGCCCATTTGGCAGGCGCTGGTTCCTCGACTCGGCGATCGGATGGCTCGAGTCGCATCCGCGGACTGCGGCGGAAGATCAGCTGCTCAGCGAACTTGGCCGGGTCGGCGGCGCCACGGATCGTCTGCTCTTGCTGACCGACTCTGAAGGCGCAGCGAGCCTGACCATGATCACCGACGCCCGTGATGCGGCCGAGGGTCTGCGGGCGACGATCGAAACCCCTGAGGCCGTCGGTGAGGCGTTCAATATCGGTCCCGAGGCTCCTCATTCCGATCGTGAGTTCGTCGAGGAGCTGGGAAGACGCCTCGACATGCAGGTTGTGGAGGTCCGGTATGAGGCGGTCCGACCGAGTTGGTATGTCAGCTCGGCGAAGGCACGGGCGGTGCTGGGCTATCAGGCGACGCACTCTGTCTTTGACATGATCGACGAGGCAATCGGAAGCGGCGACAAGTGACCGGCGCCGACCACGCTCCGATGGATCTGATCGATGAAATCGAGGCCGCCTGCCGGCGGGCAACGCGTTGGGTGCTCGCCCAACAGCGTCCCTCCGGTGTGATTGGCGACCCGGCGCTCGGGTTCAAGTACTACCGGGGGCCCTGGGCGCTCGCCCTCATGGGCGAGGTCGGCCCGGCGCTGGCGCTGTGCGACTGGATCAGAGAGCATCTGCTTCGCGATGGCAGGCTCGATGGCGAGCTCCGAATCCTCAGGGACGGTTGGGCGTATCGAGATTCTGCGCTGATCGTCGGCGCCCAGATGCTGGGCCAATACGACCTGTCGCACGGCCTGGTGGGCTCTTTGTGCTCCTGGCAGGATCCGGTCTCCGGTGCATTTGCCAATGATGCAACATCGGAGGGACGGGGGAGCGACGAGATGGATATCCCCTACGCGGCGGGACCAGGGCTGGCTCTTCTCGCCACGGGCCGGCTCGCCGAGGCCCGTCGGGTGGCCGCCTTCCTTGACACCATCTACGCCACCCAACCGGCCATGCCGGATCGTTTCTACTGCTTCTGGTCTCGCCAGGAGCAGCGGCCAATCGTCGAATCGGATCCGTCCTTTGAGCAGCGTTTCGTGGTCGATCAACATGCCGACCGGATGCAGCGGTGGACCATTGGAGGCATCGCCGCCGGCTTTCTCGGTCGGCTCTACCTAGCGGACCCGCAGCCGGGTTACCTCGACCTGGCCCGGAAGTATCAAGGCTTCTCGATGGCGGCGACTGATGCCCAATTCAAGTACCCATCCGTGTGTAAGAGCAGCTGGGGAGCTGCGCTGCTCTATCAGATCACAGGTGAGGATCCCTATCTGGATTGGCTGATGCGGATGGGGCAGTGGTACCTCGACACCCAGGACGAGGACGGATGGTGGCACCCGTGGGTTGAGCAGACGACCGCCGACGTGATCGAGATCACGCTCGAATTCATAATGCACTTGCGGGTGCTTGGCGGAGCGCTGGCGCCGGGTCTCAGAAAACGATGAGGCCTCTGGCGAGGTCGCCCGCCGCCAATGCTGCGAAGGCCTCGTTCACCTGATCGATTCGAAAGCGCTGCGTCACGAGGTCTTCGAGTTGCAGGCGGCCCTCGAACGCAAGGTCGGCCAGTTTGGGGAAGTCGACTGCGGGCCGCACGGAGCCATAGATGGATCCGACCAGTCGTTTCTCACCGGTGTGGATCGTCTGCGGGTTGAACGAGGTGCGCTCACCGTCGGGCGTTCGTCCCACGACCACGCACGTCCCGCCGGGCCCGGTTGATTCCCATGCCCGCTCGAATGCCGCCATCGCACCGACCGCAAGAATCGTGACGTCGAAGCCGCCCGGGGCGACCTCGTTGAGCCGGGCCGCGACGTCGGGCCCGCTTCCATTCACAACCTCAGTGGCGCCCAGGCGGTCGGCAAGTTCGAGTCGGGCGTCGACGAGATCGATGCCGACGATCGGATGGGCACCGATGAGTGAGGCACCCTGGATCGCGTTCAGGCCGACGCCACCGCAGCCGAACACTGCCACGGAGCTTCCGAGACCGGCCCCCGAGGTGTTCACGACCGCGCCAACCCCGGTTGCCACCGCGCATCCAATCATCGCTGCGATGTCAAGTGGGAGATCCCGCCTGATCGGTATCGCGGCGCTGGCATGCACTACCGTGAATTCGGCATAGGTCGCCGGCCCAAAATGATGCAGCGGCTGCCCGTCGAGGTGGAGACGTGTGGTCCCGTCCGGCAGGAATCCGGCCGGGCCCATCCGATTGCACAGCACTGGTCGGCCGACGACACAGAAACGACAGCTACCGCAGTTGGGCGCCCACGACAGCACAACATGATCGCCGACTGCGACCTCGTCCACACCCGCCCCGATCTGCTCGACGACGCCGGCGCCCTCATCACCCAGCACCAACGGGGTGGGCATACCTCCGTGGGTGCCGTTCATCGCGTGTAGACAGCTATGGCAGATACCGCTGGCGACCATGCGCACCAGCACTTCGTTCGGGCCCGGAGGGTCCAGGGTGACCGGCAGCATCTCGAGGCGCTCGCCTATCCGTGGTAGGACTGGAGCCGAAAACGAACGTGTCATCCGAAGGCGCCCGATGTTGTGAACGATTCTGTCTCTGCCGCTGTGTAGCCGAGCTCGTCGAGAATTGCGGCGGCATGTTCGTTGCGCCGGGGTGCTCTCCCGACACGAGCCGGCTCGCCGCCGACCCGCGCCGGCGAACGTACGGTTTGAAGCACCCCAAATCTCTCGTGGGGGGACTCGACTATCAGGCTGCGTTCCTGGGTGTGGTCGTCGGCGAGGGCCTCCCTGACCGATCGCACCGGCCCGACGGGAACGCCTGCATCCTCTAGCGCCTTGATCCAGTAGGAGGTGGGTCGGGTGTCGAATATGTTGTCGAGCAGTGCGATCAGCTCCTCGCGGTTGCCGCGTCGCGCCGGGAAGTCCAGGAATCTGGCATCGTCGGCGATCTCCGGCACACCCAGAGCAGCAGTGAGTCTCTTCCAGAACTTCTCTTTGGCGCAGGCGACTACAAACCAACGCCCATCATCACCTCGGAAGAGTTGGAAGGGCACGAGCGAAGGGTGTGCCGATCGCCCGAGTCGGACGGGCTCCCATTCGTCGTTGAGGTGCCAGGCCGCGTCGTATGTGAGCATGGCGGTCGCCGTGTCATAGAGGCTCAGGTCACAGTCCATACCCCGCCCGTCTCGGCGCGCCGCGTGAATGGCGGCGAGCATCGTGAGTGCGGCCACCAACCCGCCGGACAGATCCACGAGCGAGAGTCCGCTTTTTGTTGGTGGGCCCTCAGGATCCCCCGTAAGCGACATCCAGCCAGTCAGCCCCTGCAAGATGTAGTCGTAGGCCGGCAGGTGTGCCCGCGGTCCCCTCGTACCGAAGCCCGAGAGCGATACGCAGACGATCGATTCCTTGAAAGGCGCCAGATCCTTGTACGTGATCCCGAGCGCGGCCGGCACGTCGCCCCGAAGATTCGAATAGACGGCGTCCGCGGTTCCCACGAGATCTCCGAACACCCTGCGGCCCGCCGGGTTGCGTAGGTCGAGGGACAGCGATCGTTTGTTGCGGTTGAAGCTTTCAAAAAACAGCGAGTCCTCACCTTCCTGGAAAGGGGGGACATACCGGCCAACGTCACCACCGGTAGCCGGGTTCTCGATCTTGATGACGTCTGCCCCGAGATCGGCCAACTGCAGCGAGCCGAACGGGCCGGCACCGTATTGTTCGATGGCGAGAATGCGGACATCCTCCAGCGGCATCATTTTCGGCCGAGCCGCGTGTCGACGTCCAGGTAGAACGGGCGCAAGTACTCGAGGTGGAGGCGCATCTCCTCCGAGGCTCGTTGGCCATCGCGGTCAAAGATCGCCGTGGCGATTGCGCGGTGATGGTCCTCCACCTTTTGACGGAACGGTCCGGCAGCACGACTTTCCGCAAATCGAGTCCGTAGAACGTAGTAGATCGGTTCCGCCATCAATTCGAGAAGCGGGTTGTGGGCTGCCCGCATCACGAGCGTGTGGAAACTCCAGTTGGCAGCGAGCTCCCTACCCACGGCGGCGTCAGCGCGGTGAGTTTCCACGTAGGTGCGGATGGCATCGACCTCCTCGGTCCTTCCCCGAGCGGCCGCGAGTTCGGCAGCCGGCATCTCCAACAGTTCGCGGGCCTCGAGCAACTCGGCGACGCTGAGGTCGGCACTGCCTGCCAGCATCTCGATCCCTACCGCGAGAGATTGGGCGAGATGCTGGGTGGTGGGCACGACAACGAAGGTCCCCCCGGTTGCCCCCCGGGTGGTGTTGACGAGGTTCTGACTCGTCAACTCGCGGAGCGCCTCACGAACGGTGGATCGGCTCACGCCAAATCGGTCCGCCAGCTCGGTCTCGACCGGGAGCTGATCTCCCGGAACGAGCCTGCGGGCGAGAATGTCGTCCCGGATCGAATCGGAGATGGACCGGTAGGCCGGTACACGAGGCGTGGTCACGGGAGCATGTTAAAGGTCAGACGTATACTGAACCAAACGGATTCAGCGGATCAGGGCGGCTTTGGTGCTGTGGTAACTGATGCGAGCGTGCCCGTTCGAGCAGTCAACGTCGATGAAAGGCCGGACTCATGTGCTGGCGAAAGATGAATCGGATCATCTCGATGGAGCTGAGAGGAGGATCTCGTGGTCCTGCATGATGCACCCATCGGGCGGTTCTTCGAGGACTTCGTCGTCGGGGACGTGTATCGACACCCTCTGGGACGCACCATTAGTGAGGCGGACAACACATGGTTCACGCTGCTCACCATGAACACGAACCCGATTCACTTCGATCACAAATACGCGGCGCTGACGGAGTTCGGACGACCGCTCGTCAACTCTGCGTTGACGGTTGCGGTGATCGCCGGCCTGTCGGTGATCGACACCTCACAACACGCGTTCGCCAATCTGGGCTGGGACAGGATTCGATTGACCGAGCCGGTCTTCGCCGGTGACACCCTGTACGCCGAGTCGCAGGTTCTCGAAGCCCGTGATTCGAAGTCGCGGCCTCATGGCGGCATCGTCGTGGTTCGCACCCGAGGGCTCAACCAGGATGGTGTCCAGGTCATCGACTGGGTGCGCACGTTTTTTGTGTACCGGCGAAGCCACGAAGCGGCCATGCGGGTTTTCCCCCAGCCTGAGGTGGTTTGGGGCGACGAAGCGGACGAGGAAGGCGCAGACTGAGACCCCGGCCTCACAGTTTGGGAACGTCCGGCCCCAGGTTCAGCCAAACGGTCTTGAGCCGGGTGAAGCTTGCGGCCTGTTCAATCCCGCCTTCGATGCCGAGGCCGCTCTGCTTCCATCCACCGTACGGTGACCATGGGGTCAGAAGGTTCATCGTGTTGACATAGACGATTCCGGCTTCGACCTGCTGAGCGAAGCGGTGTGCCCTGCCGAGATCACGGGTCCAGATTCCTGCCGCCAGGCCGTAGAGCACATCGTTGGCAAGGGTGATGGCCTCGGCTTCATTTGTGAACGGGAGCACCGACAGCACCGGACCAAAGATCTCCTCCTGAGCGATGGTCATGTCGGTCTGGACGTCCTCGAATATGGTCGGCTTGTAGAAGAGTCCCTCTTCCAAACCGGCAACGCTGGCCCGTCCGGCGCCGGTAAGGGCGCGGGCACCCTGCTCGATCCCCAGGCCGACGTAGCGTTCGATCCGAGTCATCTGTTCGTGACTCATCACCGCGCCGAGTTGCGTGGTCTCGTCAAGTGGATCGCCGACGCGAAGTGCCTCCGCCTTGTCAACCAGCTTGCCGACGAATTCGTCACGGATCGACGCTTCGACGAGTAGGCGGGTGCCTGCGCTGCACAACTGGCCTTGATGGACACAGAAGGTGAATAAGGCGCCGTCGGCCGCCATGTCGAGATCGGAGTCGGCGAACACGATGCTTGGAGACTTCCCGCCCAATTCCAGGGTCACCTTGATCAGGCGCTGCCCCGCTCGAGCCGCGATCTGGCGACCAACGTCGGTCGATCCGGTAAAGGACACCATGTCGACGTCGGAATCAACGAGCGAGGCTCCGCTTGTCTCTCCCAGACCGGTAACAACGTTGAGCACACCGTCGGGCAGCCCTGCCTCCTGCACGAGTCGGGCGAGGGCGAGAGCCGTCAACGGCGTCTGCTCAGCAGGCTTGAGGACCACGGCGTTGCCCACTGCCAGAGCGGCCGGCAGTTTGATCCCGTAGAGCGGCATCGGGTAGTTCCACGGCGTGATGACTCCGACGACGCCAATTGGCTGGCGAAGTGTGTAGTTGAGGTGGTTCGAGAACGTGGGAATCACATCAGAGCGCAGATGGGCCGAGATGTCGGCAAAGAAGTCGAACCATTCCGCAGTAGCCAGGATCTGGGCGCGGCAGTCCGAGATCGGTTTTCCGGCATCGGCCGACTCGAGCTGGGCGAGTGCTTCGGCATCCCGAACGATCAACTCTGCGGTCTTCCTGAGCACTCGCGTCCGGTCACCGATTCCCATCTGCTCCCATGCCGGTTGGGCGCGGCGGGCAGCCGCCACCGCTCTCACGACATCAGCTCCTGTGGCATGCGCGACGGTGGCGAGCAGGTCTCCAGTTGCCGGATTGAGCGTGTCGAAGGTCGAACCATCGCTCGCATCGACGAATGCTCCATCGACAAATAGCCTGCTTTCGTGGATTGTGGCGTTGTTGCTCATCGTTGATCTCCTGGTGGGTCCTTGAACCGGCGCCCGGTTCCTCCAATGGCTGCGATCAGAGTGACGAGATGCTGTAGGAACTCAGCCGTCACTTCGATCCGAGTCGAATCGGCATCACCGCCTCGCTCCATCAAGAACGGCGAATTGCTCCAGCTCCCCGTGTCTTCCTGGCATTCGAGGAACCAGGCGCCCATTCGCCGCGCGTGGCCCAGATACTGCTCCTCGCCGGTCGCGTCGTATAGAGCTGCCGCGCCCCAGGCGAACTTGCAGACCTGTACCGAATCGGTCCAGTCGAATTGTGGCTCACCGCCCGAGACCGTTAGGTCGAGGTATTTCCTGGCCAGCGCCAGAGCATCGGTCCGTCCGGTTGCCATGTAGTACCTGCCGAGAAAGGCGGCTGCAATCCCCGGGTTGTAGAACGCCTGCCGCGGTTTGGTGAAATCGGTGACGATTTCCCAAGCGAGTTGTTGATCCCCGGCTGCGTCGGTGAGGAGTCGGGTGCCGCTGGTCGCGGTGTACAGGCGAGTCGGCAGCTCCGGCTGTGAATCGAAGACGAGCTGCAGCCAACGGTATGCGCCGTGGGCAAGATCCAACGTGCCCGTAGTGAGTCCGGTCATGCCGATTTGGGCGGTTGGGAACAGATCCTGGCGCGCGTTCGCTCGGTGGTCGGGGTGGCCGGCGAACGCACCACCGGACTCCGGGTCCTGGTAGGCATGTAGGCGGTTCGCGATGAGGAGCGCCGTGTCGTACCGCTCGAGGTGCCACGCGCCCGTCGCCAGGATGGCGAGCGGATATGAGGACCAGCGCGTTTCGAACGGTGCCCGCGGCTCTCCGGAACGGAGATCGCCCGCGTCATCAAGCGCTTCACGCTCCACCCACGACAGAACCGCAGCCGCTTGCTGTCGATGACCGGTCAGTGCCAGCGACCAGGGGAGCCGGTAGTAGTGGCCGTGCTCGGTTCCGGGGTGTCCATCGGGTCCGATATGGCGAAGCAGCCAGTTACTCCCGCTCTCGACGGCGAGTTCCAGCGCCAGCACCGTGGTCTTGTCATGAGTCTCGTTGGTCATGCCCAGCAACTCCTCCAGATCTCGCGGCCGCCGGCCCCGGCTCGCCTACACCATCAGGTCGCCGCCATTGATGTCGAGAGCCACTCCCGTGATGTAGGCGGCACCCTCGGAGGCCAGGAAACACACCACAGTCGCCACCTCTGCGGGAGTCCCGAGGCGCTGGATGGGGAAGGAGTTGGCGTACCAGGCCATCTTCTCCTCGTTGATTGTCTGCCTGACCATCTGGGTATCGATCAGGCCCGGGCACACCGCGTTGACCGTCACGCCGATGCCGGCCACTTCCTTTGCCAAATGCCTGGTGAACCCGAGAACGCCCGCCTTGGCGGCGGTGTAATGGGCGCCGCCGACCGTCGATACGTTCTTACCCGCAGAGGAACTCAGATTCACTATCCGGCCCCAGCCGACGTCCTCCATGCCGGGCAGAACGGCCTGCGAACACAGGAACGTGCCTTTCAGGTTCACGTCAACGACGCCGTCCCATTCGTCCTCCGTGATGTCGATGACGCGGGTCGGCGTCAGGGTGCCTGCACAATTGATGAGCACACCAATCGGTCCGAACTCGGCCACCGTCTCATCGACGAGGCTGCGAACCGCGACCCGGTCGGTCACATCGAGGATTGCCGTTCTTCCTGATCCGCCGGCCTCGAGGAGGAGACGATTCGTCTCTTCCAAGCCGGCCTCGTCGAGATCAGCGAGCACGATCGTGGTTGTATCGGCGCTCAGGCCGAGCGCGACGGCTCGCCCGATGCCCCCTCCGGCGCCCGTGACGAATGCGACTCGCTTCATGTCTCTCCTCCTTCGAGATCCGGGCCGGCCTCGCGCTGGTGTCCGGCGGCAGAATCGCCGCGCTGAACTCGCCAGCCGGTTTCCCGGCGTGGTTCCTTCAAGTGCCGTCGAACCCGTCGAGCGGAAGGGTTATCCGCCGCCCGTGCCTGAGGCTCATCCATACGGCCTCCGTGAACTCCATGTATTTCATTCCTGTCGAGAAGTCGGTAAGAGTGACTTCCTCCTCCCCGCGGATTGCGCCGATGAACTCTTCTTCCACCCGCCAGTGCCCGGCTTCGTCTGGGGGTACGTCGATCGCATGCAGGGCCGTGTCTCCCCGCCGGCCTCCCAGCAAGTTCCCACCGTCGAGTTGCAGCACACCGTCGGCACCGAACAACGTCGCTCGGCTGGAGGCGATGATGCCGCTCACATTTGAGAATTGAAAGTGTGCTTGCGCGCCGCACGCCATGTCCGCAACCACGTCGAGGTGATCGGGTATCCGAATCGGCGTCGCGATGCCGGAAGAGTCCATACGGGAGCGCACGACCACTTTGCCCGACGCTGTGACGGATGTCGCTTCGCCGATCCAACGCATGACCGTCTCGTACCAAATTCCCAGACCCATTACGTTCCTGCCCGAACACGCGACGTCTTCGCGCCAGTGGAGCAAGGACGTCGGATCAGGGAAGGTGCCGCTGCGCACTTCGACACTCAGCGAAAGCGGTGTCCCCAAGTAGCCGGTGGCAATCAGGCGGGCAATAGTCTTGTCGACCCCAAAGGAAAGGGGGGAGGGGACCAATTGGGCCACCAGGTTCGGTCGGGCCCGGGCCGCGCTCAACATGTCGTGTGCCTCTTGAGCGTCCATTGCCATGCGAGCTTCACACAGCACGTGTTTACCCGCCTGCAGTGCCCCCAGCGTCACCGCCCGATGCATGTTGGGCCACGTTCCAATAACCACGGCATCGACGTCATCGGATTCCACGAGAGAATGCCAGTCGTCGTGAATGGTGGCGATTCCCCAGTCACGCGCCACCCGCTCCGCCGAGCCTCTCGTTCTGTTGCAGACCGCCACGATCTCGACGCCGGCGATATTCGCCAGCTTGGGGAGATGGTGGCGCCGGGCGTTTTCGCCGGCGCCGACAATGCCGACACGGACGGTGGGGGAAGACGGTGGCACTGGACTCATCTGCCTCTAGCTAGCTCGGCGGTGGCAGGCAGATTGCCCGAACCGCGGTGTGGCGCTTGTCTATCTGCGGTCGACACAGCATCATACATCGGACTTTTTACCGGTGAGGAGGCCGCCCGTGCGACGGAACAGACTGCGCGAATTGCTCAATGCCGGAAGCCCTTCGCTTGGCACACACTTTCACAGCCCGTGGCCATCCATTGTCGAAATGGTCGGACATTCCGGGCAGTTCGACTACGTGGAGTACGTCGCCGAGTATGCGCCCCACGATCTCCACACCATGGACAATCTGGGACGAGCGATCGACCTATTCGAGCACATGAGCGGGATGATCAAAGTCGAGCAGGGTCCCAGCGGATGGCTGGCAAACCGCGCGATGGGCGCCGGCTTCCAGAACCTCCTCTTCTCGGCCGTTCGAACCGTGGCGGACGCCGAGCGGTGTGTGCGGGCCATCAGAGCCGATACTCCGAAAGGTGGTGGCGACCACGGCGTGAACATGAGGAGATACGTCCGGTTCGGTATGGACGCCGGCACTCCAGAGTTTGTGCAGGCGCTCGAGGACGCGGTTGTCGCCGTCATGATCGAGAAGCGGTCGGCGGTGGAGAACCTGGAGGCGATCCTTTCGGTAGAAGGTATCGACATGGTCCAGTTCGGCCCCGCCGACTACGCGCTGAGCATCGGCAAGCCCACGCAGTACCACGATCCTCAAGTTGTCGAAGCCGAGGAGCACGTCATCAAGACGGCTCTCCGTATGGGAAAACACCCACGGGTGGAACCAGCCGGGCCGGAGGGTTTCGAGCGCTACCTCGATATGGGGGTGCGCCATTTCTGCGTTGGCACCGACGTGACCATCCTCACGGCCTGGTACCGAACCTTGGGCGCGAAAATGCGCGGCATTCTGGCGGAAGCCTGATCGACCTTCACCGGATAGACCCGCGGCCGAGCGCTGTCGGCTCAGATGGGCCTGGCGACCGGGACCTTGGCGTTGCCCGCAGCGTGCGAGCGCAGGATGGCATCGATCACGGCCACGGTTCTCCTCGCACTCTGCGCCGAGCCTGAGGGTTCCTCACCACGCCGAAAGGAATCGATGAGGTCTGCCAGCCCGGCCTTCATGCCCGATGAAGTGAAACGCGGCCGCAGCGGATGGATTGCCGGTCCGCTGACTGACGCCGGAGTGCCGTCGCTCGTTCTCGAGACACTGGTCACCCGAGCGCCGAGGCCGTCGATACTGATTCGGCCGTCGCGGCAGAGCACCTGGACGGAGACATCGGGCAGTGATGACTTCAAGCCGGTGACGAAGGCGCGGACACCCCCCGAGAAGCCGATCAGGATCGAAGCGCCCGGATCGAGGGTCGGATCACTGCCTCCTTCTCCCGCATAGCTGAGCCCGTACTCTCCGGTTCCGTGTTCCAACTCTCCAATCACCCAGTCCGGCTCCACTCCCACGAGGTGGATGGCGAGGTCGATGAAGTGGCTGAGATTGCGAAACAGCATCGCCCGGGGCCCACCGGCCTCGATGGTGACGTGGGACAGCGGTCCCAGGTCCCCCCGGCCGATCATTTCGAGTGCCTCGGCAACCTCCGGGCGCCATCGCCAGGTGTGGTTGACCGACACCGTGGTGCCGGCGGCATCGATCCGCTCGAGCAGCCGATCGGCTTCGTCAAGGCTCGTTGTGAATGGCTTCTCGCAGAAGACCATCTTGACTCCGGCATCGATGCATCTCTCGATCATCGATCCGTGGAGGTGATCCGGGGTCACCACCGAAACGAGATCGAGCTGCACCTCGAGCATGTCATTCACGTCGTCGAAGGCGCGCACGTCGGGCCAGACGTTGCGCCAACGATCGAGGAACCGGCTTCTGGCATCCGGCTGGATGTCGCACACGGCAACCACATCGACGCCGCCCACCGCGTCCATCGCCGAGGCGTGGCTGTACGGAGGGGCGGTACCCAGCGGGTGCCATGACGCGGGCCCCGGCGGGTCGGCTGCTATCCAGCTCAGTCCAATGATCCCGGCTTTCACGGCCGGCGCCGTCGGTGTCGAGCCGGTCATTCGCCGCCCTCTCCGCCCGTGCCGAGCCGCCCGCTCTCGCGCAACATCCTCAGGATGCTTTCGGCCACCTGACCGTGGATGTCGCTGCGAGTTCGTTCCGATATCGCCGCCATGTGGGGCGTCTGCAGCACGTCCGGTCGTCCACCGAGGGCATCGTTCTCAGGATCTGGGGGTTCCGGGTCCCGCACATCGAGTGCTGCCAGTCGAACCCGCCCGTCGTCGAGAGCGGCCGCGAGCGCTCCCTCATCGACGAGGCCCCCTCGGGCCGCGTTGATGAAGAGCGCCCCCGGCTTGGTGTGGGCCAGCACTTCCGAATTGATCAACTTAGGTGCTTTCGGATCCAGGGACGCGCAGATGGCAATCGCATCGCTGCAGGCGAAGAGCTCGCTGATAGGCACCATCTCGAGATCCGGTTCGGCAGGGACGGGGTCGACAATATCGTGAGCGACGGTCTTGTATCCAAACACCCTCGCTCTCACAGCAACGGCACGTCCGATCCTGCCCGCCCCTACGATGCCAAGTGTGCGTCCCTCGAGGCGTCGGATCTCCCAGGGGTCGGTCAAGTTCCGCAGATTCCACTCGTGGCGCTCGGTGGCTTCGAACATCGGCACGAGACGCCGTTCGAGACACAAGAGCAGTGCCATCGTGTGATCGGCGACATCCGCCACGCTCACGTTGACGTTGGCCACCTGGATTCCTGCCGATGTTGCCGCCTCGATGTCGATGGCGTTCATCCCAACGGAATAGCACTGGATTGCGACGCAGCGTTCCAGGGAGTCGATCGTCGCGGCATCCACCTGTTCAATACCGCTCGAGATGATGGCATCCGCTTGCGGCAGGAGACGGTCGCGCTCCGCGCTGTCCTCCGGTACGCGCAGGGTTACCCCGGCGGCGCTGAGAATGGAGTTTTCGACATCGTATGAGAAGTCGCGACTCCAGGTGAGCGGGTCGACGATCGTTACCATCACCGCGGGCTCGCCCGAAGTTGGCGTCTGACTGGGAGCCATCTTCTCTCCTTGGGTTGAAAGTCAGACCATTACGCTACCCCTCCTGGCCTAGGCGTGCGCCACCCCGGTTCGGCAATACGGCACGCTTCGCGGCCAGCATGTCGGCCGGGATTTGTCCTACAATTCGCCAGTCGTCGAGTGACTAGGATCGAGTGGACTCATGATGTACACAGCCCCCGTGACCGTCGACGAGGCGTGCCAGCTCCTGGCATCGAACTCAGCCGCCAAGGTATTTGCCGGGGCTACGGATCTTCTGCCCCAAGCGCAAGCCGGTCGGCGGCTTGAAGACGTGCTGGTGGATCTCAAACGTATCCCCCGTCTCATGAATCTGGAGGTCGACGACCAGGGGTGGACTATCGGCGCAGCCGCGTCGGCCGCCCGGCTGGCCGAGCACTCGCAATTGCGATCCGAATACCCGGGCCTCGTGGAAGCGGTCGCACTCATTGGATCTGACCAGATCCAGAACCGGGCCAGCCTCGGCGGGAATCTCTGCAACGCCTCTCCGGCGGCGGATTCGGGACCGTCGATGGTGGTAAACGAGGCGCGCGCCGTGATTGTCTCGACGGCAGGTTTTCGCACGATCCCGATAGCCGATCTGGTGCGGGGCCCCGGCGAGACGTCACTGGAGCCCGGCGAGTTCGTCGCGGAGTTTCAACTCGATCGCCCTGCGGCGCGCCGGGCCGACGCCTACCTGCGATTCACCCCACGGACCGAGATGGATATCGCGGTCGTTGGTGCTGCGGCTCGGGTTGCGGTTGATGACGCCGGCCGGTGCACCGACGCGGCGGTTGTCCTCGGTGCCGTTGCTCCTACCACGGTGCGAGTTGGCGGTATCGCCGAAGAGCTGGTCGGCTCAACGTTCGATGAGGAAGCGTTGGCTCGGTGTGCAGCACTGAGCAGTGAGGCGTGCCGTCCCATTGACGACAAGCGCGGAACAAAAGAGTTTCGGCGGCATATTGCCGGAGTCCTCACCACGAGGGTGCTGCGGTTGGCTGCCGAGAGAGCGAGTGAACAACGATGAGATCGCACGTGACCTGCACGATCAACGGCGATGAAGTCGAGTTCCTCGTCGACGACCGGCAAACGCTGCTTGACGCTCTGCGAGACGAGCTTCAACTGACGGGCACCAAGGAAGGCTGCGCCACCGGAGACTGCGGCGCCTGTTCCGTGCTCATCGATGGACGTTTGAATTGTTCATGCCTCGTGTTTGCTCGGGAGGTCGAGGGCGCCGATGTGCTTACCGTGGAGGGACTGGCCGACGCCGACCACCTCCATCCAATTCAACATGCGTTCCTGGAAGGGGCGGCGCTGCAGTGCGGGATCTGCACGCCGGGCCTGCTCGTCGCGGCCAAGGCGCTGCTCGATCGGAACCTGAAACCGACCGAGGAAGAAGTGCGCTACGCGATCGCCGGCAACCTGTGCCGCTGTACCGGCTACGACAAGGTAGTGCGGTCCATCCTGGATGCGGCGGCAGAAATGCGCGACTCGGCGGTGGTGTCATGACTGCCGACGTGACGCCCTACAAGTGGGTCGGTACCAGGTCGATCCGTCCCGACGGGCTCGAGAAGGTGACGGGCCGCGCCCGGTTCGGCGCCGACTACCACCTCCCCGGGATGCTTGTTGGTGTTGTCCTACGTAGTCCGCACGCCCACGCCACGATCCGCTCGATCGACACCTCGGCGGCCCTGGAGGTGCCGGGCGTCAAGGCGGTCATCACGCGTGACGACTTCCCGGAAATCACCTCTGAGGAGGCCATGAGCGGGGAATCGGTGGTGGACTATCGGGATCTATCTCGCAACATCATGGCGCGAGACAAGGTTCTATACATCGGCCACCCGGTGGCGGCGATCGCGGCGACGACGCGGCGCGCCGCAGAGGAGGGAGCCCGGGCCATCGCGGTGGACTACGAGGTGCACCCCCACGTTCTGACGGTCGACGAGGCGATGGCACCCGACGCCCCGATCCTGCACCACGACCTCATTACGAACGATCCCGAGGCTGAGACGCGTGGTCCTTCCAACGTCGGCAAGCGTCACTTCTTCGATCGCGGCAACGTCAGGGCGGCCTTCGATGAGTCCGACGTGGTTATCGAGCGGGAGTTCAAGATCAGGCCGGTCCACCAGGGATACATCGAACCTCACGCCGTTGTCGCCGACACCGACGAGGACGGTCGCTCTGTGGTGTGGTGTTCGTCCCAGGGTCACTTCCTCGTACGAACCCTGACCGCCACCGTGCTCAAGTGGGAGCCGTCGCGCCTCAAAGTCGTGCCGGCTGAGATCGGGGGCGGGTTCGGGGGCAAGACCACGATTTACCTCGAGCCTTTGGCGATCATCCTGTCGGCCAGGGCGGGCCGACCCGTGAAGCTGGTCATGAGCCGGCAGGAAGTGTTCCAAGCTTCGGGACCGAATCCGGGGGCGCGAGTCCGGGTGACGATCGGTGCCAATTCCGATGGCACCATCATCGGGGCCGAAGCCTGGATGGCTTTCGAGGCAGGTGCTTTCCCGGGTTCGGCTGTTGGGGCCGCCTGCCAGACCGTGTTTGCTCCGTACGACATCCCCAACGTCGGCATCGAAGGCCTTGACGTGGTCCTGAACACTCCGAAAGCAGCCGCCTATCGGGCGCCGGGGGCGCCGATCGCCGCCTTCGCCGTGGAGACGGTCCTGGACGAGGTTGCCGAGGCGCTTTCCCTGGACCCGATCGAGCTGCGATATCGCAACGCGGCCGAAGAGGGTGTCGCGTCCACCTACGGCCCCACTTTCAAGCGTATCGGTTTCAAGGAAACGCTCGAGGCCATTCGGAGTCACGCCCACCATGCGGCACCCTTGAAAGCCAACCAGGGGCGCGGCGTGGCCTCCGGATTCTGGTTCAACGCCGGCCTCGACTCCACTGCCACTGTGAACATCCACGAAGACGGTACGGCCTCGCTGCTCATCGGATCCCCCGATATCGGCGGCAGCCGGGCGTCGATGGCATTGATGGCAGCCGAGGAGCTCGGGATCGATCAAGAGAGAATCCGACCATCCATTGTCGACACCGACTCGGTGGGATTCAACGACGTCACGGGCGGCAGCCGGACGACATTCGCCACCGGAATGGCGGTCGTGGAGGCCTGTCGCGATGTGGTCGCAACGGCTCGGCAAAGGGCGGCCACCCTGTGGGCGGTAGATGTTGAGGAAGTCGAGTGGCAGGGCGGTCGGGCGCAGCACCTGTCCGGTTCGAAGCCTCCGCTGACGCTGACCGAGATTGCGCGCAGTGCTGCCAAGACCGGAGGACCGATCGCCGCAACGGCCGCGTTGACAGCACGTGGCGTCGGGGTGGCCTTTTCCACCCAGATCTGTGATGTCGAGGTGGACCCGGAGACGGGACACGTCAAAATCCTCCGCTACACCATCGCCCAGGACGCCGGGCGCGCGATCCACCCGAGCTATGTGGAGGGTCAGATGCAGGGCGGGGTGGCCCAGGGCATCGGATGGGCCCTCAACGAAGAATACGTATATGACGAAACCGGGCGGATGGAGAACTCGTCATTCCTCGACTACCGAATGCCGGTGGCTTCGGACCTTCCCATGATCGACACGGTGATAGTGGAGGTTCCCAACCCCGGCCACCCGTACGGGGTGCGGGGGGTGGGCGAGGTTGGGATCGTGCCGACCACGGCGGCGATAGCCAACGCCATCTACGACGCAACCGGGATCAGGATGCGAGAACTCCCGATGTCGGCGGTCCGGGTTCACTCGGCGATCGAGCGACGCAGCGACGATGGCACGCGTACACCTGTCGGGTGAACTGCGGCAGCTAGCCGAGGGTGCCACCGTGATCGAGGTGGATGCCACTTCGGTTGTCCAGCTGATCGACCGGCTCGAGGACAGGTTCCCGGATATGAAAGGTCGTCTCCGGGAGGGTATCGCGGTCGCGATCGATGGGGAGGTGATGGCCAACGCCGACTATCTGCCGCTGGGCCCCGAGTCGGAAGTGCACTTCCTCCCGGCCATCAGTGGCGGATGACAGGATTAGGACCGGCTCGGCGGCCCAGAGAGAGTTGAGGAAATGATGGAAGATGGTGGCGCATCCCGAACTCGGTATCCACAGGCACTTCTCAAGGGACTCAACACACCTTGGACCGCGGAATATGAGCTCGACACCGACATCTTTGCGAAGCACACCAATCAGCTGCTGGCTCACGGTTACACCCATCTCTATGTGCTCGGCACGGCTGGTGAGGGCTATGCACTGAGCGACCGGGCCTTCCGGCGAATCGTGGATGTGTTCTGCGACTTGATGGACGGGGATGATCTTCACCCGCAGATCGGCGTGATCTCGCTGTCCGTTGACCACATGCTCGAACGTATCGGGTACGCATCCGATCGAGGAGCCGGTACGTTCCAGATTGTCTTGCCGTCGTGGGGCGTCATGCAATCCGACGAGAAGGTCGCATTCTTTCGGCAGGTCTGTGGCGCATTCCCGGAGGCCAACTTCCTCCACTACAACTACCCCTATGGGATGAACACGATGGCTCCCGCCGAGTACGTGATGGCGCTCGAGGCGGTCCCCAACCTTGTCGCCACGAAGATCAGCACCATGGACATGGGGATCGTGCGTGGCCTGATGACCCAGGCCGGTCAACTCCAGCATTTCTTTCTGCAGGGGCCCTTTCCCTACGGCTCCCTGTACGGCGAATGCTCGCTCATAAGCAGCCTGGGTCCGCTCTTTCCCGACTTCAGCAGGGAGTTGTTCGAGGCGGGCCGGGCCGGTGACGTGGCGCGAGCGTTTCGCATTCAGCGGCGCATGCTCGAGGTTTCCGCCGGCCTCTACGCGGGAGTGCATCGGCGCCACATCGATGGCGCTTTCGACAAGCTGACTTCGTGGCTTGCCGACCCGTCGTTCCCCAGGAGGCTGCTTCCTCCGTTCGATCCGATCAGCGATGAGGCGGCCCAGATCGCTCGTGACTACTACGAATCCTCCTGCTCGGACCTCTCATGACGACGAGTCGACAATCTGACGAAATCCCCCGGCCGTCCAGGCGGTCGATCACAGACAGGAATCCCCATGAGAAGCTTTGAAGCTGCCACCCTCGAGGGCATCGCCGCCGCGCTGCTGGGTGCCGCTGGTTCGCCCGCGCCGGCGGCCGGGCAGGTCGCCGAGATGCTCGTCTGGAGTGAACAGATCGGACACAGCTCACACGGGCTTCTGCGCATCCCTGACTATGTCGGGCGGATCGAGAAGGGTCTCCTTGTTCCCGATGCCTCGCCGACGATCGAGCGCGAGACGGCGACCACGGCGCTGATTGACGGGCAATGGGGATTTGGCCAGATGTCGACATTGGCCGGTATGGACTGGGCCATGGACAAGGCGCGGGACGTCGGTACCGCGACGGTCGGCGTGTACCACCTCAACCACGTGGGGCGTCTCGGCGACTTCACGGAGATGGGAGCTCGAGCCGGTCTGATCACCCTCGTGTGGACCGGGGGAGCGCCAACAGGTGTCAAGGGCGATACCGCCCCCTTCGGGGGCAAGCAACCCGTCTGGGGGACGAACCCGATGGCAATCGCGATGCCTACGGGTGACCAGTTGTTCTCGATCGACTTCGCCACCTCGATCATCGCTCACGGCAAGGCCTCTGCAGCGGCGGCTCGGGGGGTCGAGCTCGACGAGGAGTATCTGATGGACGTCGCGGGGAAACCAACTCGCGATCCACGGGCGCTCACTGAGAGGGGAGGAGCGATCCGACCGTTCGGCGAGCACAAGGGTTACGGGCTTGCCTTTGCCATCGAGTTGCTCTGCGGTGCCCTGATTGGGGGCGCTGCGCCGGAAATGAAACCGGGCGAAGTCCAGAATGGCTTGTTCATCCTGGCGATCGACCCCGCGTGTTTCGGTTCTGCGCAGGGCTTCCAACAGGCGGCGGCGGCGATCGTCGACAAGGTGAAAGCGTGCCCGCCTGCTGCAGGGTTCGACGAGGTACTGATTCCCGGGGAGCCGGAGTATCGGCAGAGCATCCGATCGCAGGAACTCGGAGTCTCCGTGCCCGACCCGGTGATCGACGAGCTGACAAAGTTGGGGCACAAGTACGGCCTCACGCTCAATTGGTGACTAGCTAGCCGTCCCGGCGAGGTTCGGTCGCCGTTTGTCTGGTGGGCTCGTGTTTGCTGGCGAAGGGAGCGGGGGATTCGTGTGGGCGGGCTATTCGGGAAGATTTGGTCGCCGTACGTCGGGCGGGCTCGTGATTGCTGGCGAAGGGAGATGGAGGCGGCGGGGGGGCGGTCCTCTTGTGTGTCTCCCGGCAGGGGGGACGAGGGGGGTTTGGGTGAGGCCCCAACCCCGTGTGTGCTGTGGTCTTGCCGAAAGCCAAACGTCCCGAGCCGGGGCCCGCCGGCGACGGAGTCGCCGAAGCGGGTAGAGGGGACCATCAGCCCGCACCGGCGCGATTCGGTCGCCGTCCGCCGGGCCGGCTCGAGTCTGCTGGCGAAGGGAGCGGCGGGTCAGGTTTGGTCGGTTGTTTGGGATGGCGGCGGGTCGGGTTCTCGTGGCTGGCGGGAGGGTCG
>CAMYIJ010000014.1:47580-77208 GCA_947258375.1 uncultured Acidimicrobiaceae bacterium | reverse complement strand
GTTCTTGCGGACATCCGCGCCGATATCGGCGCGGATGTCCGCAAGAACGGAATCACTCTCCCGCCGGAACGATTGTGCTGGTGCACTCTCCGAAGCCTATGCGCGGCCCGTGATCTAGTTGGCACCAGCCGCGGATTGTGACGGTATCGCCATCCTCGAGGAAGGTGCGGGTTTCGCCGTTGCCGAGATCGATCGGCTGCGAACCGTTCCAGGACAGCTCCAACAAGCTACCGAATCGACCCGGCCCCGAACCCGACACCGTACCGCTGGCATAGAGATCCCCCGACCGCAGGGCCGTGCCATTGCTGGCGACGTGGGCCAGCTGCTGGCCCATAGTCCAGTACATCTCCTTGAAATCGGTTCGGCAGATAACCACGCCGTTGATTTCGACCTCGAGGTGGAGATCGAGCGCTCGATTCGGCTCGGCGGCGAGGTACGGCAGCGGTGGCGGATCCTGCGCCGGAGCATCCACCCAGAACGGCGCCAGGGCCTCCATTGTCACGACCCAGGGTGAAACAGAGGTGGCGAAGCTCTTCCCAAGGAAAGGCCCGAGCGGTTGATACTCCCAGGCCTGGATGTCGCGAGCCGACCAATCGTTGACGAGAACCACTCCGGCCATGAGATCGTGAGCGGCATCCACCGGCAACGATGTCCCCAGCTCCGTCGAACGTGACGTGAAGAAGCCAACTTCGAGCTCGATATCGAGGCGAGCGCTCGGGCCGAATGTGGGTCCATCGGGGCCCCACCGCTGCCCGCTCGGGCGCCGCACTTCAGTGCCGCTCGGCACGATCGTTGATGCCCGCCCGTGATAGCCGATTGGGATGTGCTTCCAGTTCGGTAGCAGCGGTGGATCATCCGGGCGAAACATACGGCCCAGGTTGGTGGCATGCTGCTCGGACGAGTAGAAGTCGACGTAGTCGCCCACGCTGAAAGGCATGTGCATCCGGGCACCGGCCATGGATGTGATCGCACGGTTGGCGGCCCGCCCCAACTCCTTGTTACCCGCCGTCAGCAGTTCAGAGAGCCGCTTGCGCACCGGGCCGACACCGAACTCGAAGAGTTCGTTCAGTGAGCCCCGCAACATGTCCGCGGAGGGAAACCGCATTACGCCGCTCTCGTGCACCGCCACCAGGTCCACGATATGGTCGCCAATGGCTACCCCCGCCCTCGGCACTGGATCATCGTGGGAGGTGAACATCCCGAACGGCAGGTTCTGAATCGGGAAATCCGATGTTTCCGGCACTGTGAGCCAACTCCGCAACGCGGGATCGTTCGTGGCGTCACCGCCGGCGATCCCATTCATGGGAGGTTCGCCAGGCCGAGGCTCACCAGGTCGGGCCCAGGTTCCTCAAAACTGCACGGACCGTAGGCAGCGAACTGCTCACGCGGGGCGCCGTCCATTGACAGCGAGCCGGGCGGCAACAGCCCGGCATTCTCAATCAAGTCGTTGAACAGAACCTGGTCGGCGGTGCGCAGTAGTGAGAAGGCCTCGATCGACAACCTCCGGTAGAGCTGGGCCCGGAACTCCGGGTCTCCCACCCGGCAGCAACCCATCTTACAGGCAAGCGGCACTGGGCATGAGGCAGGGGCGGGCACTAGTCCTGATGCCACAAATCAAAACCCTCCCCGCAGCGGCCCCATCAAGATGTACTCTCACCGTTAGGGAATACAAGGGACTCACGTGGGTGGTGCGAGTCCCAGTGGGAAGGACCAGGGAGTCAACTTCGTGAATGTCAAGGACCAGCGGTCCTCAGCTGTCAATGGGCGCACCCGATGACGCAGGCCACTCAAACAACCAACGTAATCGTTCCGCTGCAGTCGCTTCTGATTGCAATGAGCGATGGAGTGCTGATCACAGATGAAGGCGGACGGCGGACCTACGCCAATCCCTCCCTCGGGGACCTGGTCGGTGCCGATCCGTGTGCCCCGGCCAACGACGCTGGAGCGCCGGACTGGATCGATCCCGCCCAACACGACCGCTACCTCGACTACCTGATGCGGGCAAACAACGGAGAGTTGACGCAGGAGGTGCTGTCTCTCGAATGGACCCTCATTTCGGCGCTGGGCCGCCGGATCCCGGCACTGTTCAAGCTCATTCCGATGAAACGCTCGGAGGCGGGACCGGTCCCGATTCTGTGGCTCATAGTCCCGGACAGATCGCCGGCGCATGGGCCCGTGGTTCGTTCCCAGCGAGAGCGCGATCTCGAAGAGACGCTCGGCCGCATCGGAACAGAGTTGAGCCGCATGGGTGTCGTTACGGACAAGCCGTCGACGAGGCCCAATCTCGAGCGGTCCGAATTGGCACGGCTCTCGCCACGAGAACGTGATGTGCTCGAGCATTTGCTCGACGGCCACCGCGTTTCGACTATCGCCCAACGCCTTACTGTCTCAGAGCACACAGTGCGCAACCATCTGAAGTCGATGTTCCGCAAACTCGGCGTGCACAGTCAACCCGAGCTGATCGACTTTGTTCGTGACGGCCAGGGCAGCACGTCGGCCTAGTGGCCTGTCGCACAATCAATTCACGGAATCTCTGCGGCCCTCAGCCGGCGCTTGGCGTCCCCGGAGTGAGTACGCTGCTCGCCTGAGGCATCAAGAGGGCTAGACATGGTGACGTTGAGATTGTTCGCGAGTCTGCGAGAGCACGCACAGACCAGCCGCGTCGAACTCGACGCGGATTCGGTTGACGATGCGCTCCAGCAGGCCATCGAGCAGTTCGGCGACCGGTTTGCCCGCAGCCTGGCGACCGCTCAGATCTGGGTCAACGGCAACAAGGCGAGCCGGGACACTCCGTTGCAGAGCGGCGACGAGATGGCGCTGATTCCCCCCGTATCAGGCGGCGCTACCACGTTGCAGGACACGACAGACCTCACACGCATGGCGTTCACTGCGACCCTCGGCGCCACCGTGTTGATAGCCAATCTCGTCTCGACCGAAGCGCTCGTCTTTGCCGTCGTCGGCACCATGATCGCGTGGCTATGGGACATCGCCGACACCTACGGGACCCGGCGCCCGGCGGTCCAGATCATCCCGGCTATGGCGGCTGCGACCGCCGGAGCGACCGCGGCGTACCGTTGGGGCCAACCGGGGCTCGCCGGCGGTGTTGCCTTGGGGATCATGCTTGCCCTGGCATGGACTGTCTTTGATCGCACCAATCGTGGCATCGACACATTCGCAGTGAGCGTGTTGTTGTCCGGCGTCGCGGCGCTCGGGACCGGCAGTCTCGTGATCGTGAGACTGCGCTCCACCACCGAGGCGACGGCCTTCATCGCAATCGCCGGCATCGCGGCGCTTGCCGCTTGGGCAGGCCGCCGCTTCGGGGGGGCCTCGATCGATCCGAACCTCGCGATCTTGCTCGTCACGCTTGCCGCCGGGACCGCAGCCGGCGGAATCGCCGATTCCCTCGACCTCATCGTCATGTTGCTGGCCTCTGCCGTGACCGCGGGAGGGCTCATCGCCGGGCGAGTCCTGGGCTCGATGGTGCGCAACGGTGACGTGCTCCACACCGTACGCGGCCCGGGGATGCTGACCATGCTCGACCCGGCCATCGTCGGGGTGTCCCTCTGGTGGGCATCGCTTGTGTTGTTTTCGCCCGTCGTTGCCGGCTGACCGGCACTTCCCCGGGCGCCGCCGAACACCCTGCGGTTCTCGAAACGGGAAAACAAAGCTAGCCTGGCGGCTATGCGAGCCTTCTGGCCCCGCTCTGTGGTCCTAATCATCAGCCTGGCGCTCCTCTACGCGTCGCCGATCGGCGCGTCTGCGCAGAGTCGCGACGCTGCTGACAAGGCTGCCGCCGAGGCGAAGCTGGCACTGGCAGATCTGGTCGCCGTCAACGATCAGCTCGACGCGGCACTGGTCGAGTACCACACACTCGAAGCCGAGATGGAATCACTCACCTGGAAGATCACTCAGCTGACGGATCGGGTGAAGGACTACGAAGCTGAAGTGAGGGACCTCAAGACCCACGTCGAGGAACTGGTGACCGGGGCGTACATGTCCGGTGGCACCGACCTCGTCCAGATCGCCCTGGAGGTCGATTCGATTCAGGATCTGCTTGCCGGCCAGGTACTGCTCGACCGGGCAGCAGACAACGATCTCGTCTCGGTCACCCGCCTCGACGCCGTTCGCGGCGAGATGAATCGCCTCAAAGACGATCTCGACGTCGATCAACTCCGAGTTCTCGAGCTGCGAGCTGCCGCGGAAGCAAACGTCGTTGTGCTCGACGATCTTCAACAAGCCGCCGCCCAGGCCTACAACAGGGCCAAGAGAGAAGCCTCGGCCGAACTCGCCAAGTACGTGGCGGCGAAGAAGGCCCGGGAAATCGCAGAAGCCGCCAAGAAGAGAGGTTCCGCAGCCGGCCTGCCTTCGAACTCGACTTCCGGGTTCCAGTGCCCAGTGCCCAGCGGCCGCTTCATCAACGACTGGGGCTTCGCCAGGTCCGGCGGCCGTACCCACAAGGGAACCGACATATTCGCGGCCCGCGGAACGAAGGTCCTGGCTCCGGACGCCGGTCGAGTGTCGTTGCGATCGAACGAGTTGGGCGGGATTGTTGTCTGGTTGACCGGGGATGCAGGTGTCTCCTACTACATCGCCCATCTCGACGGATACCCCGGAGGCCTCTCAACCGGCGACCGGGTATCCAAGGGCCAGGTGGTCGGGTACGTCGGCAATACCGGCAATGCTCGCTACACCAGCCCCCATGTGCATTTTCAGATGCACCCCGGTGGAGGAGCGCCTGTGAATCCGTTCCCGACCCTGCGACACTATTGTTGAGTTCGTTTCCCTACGGAAGCGACCGTCGAAAGGTATGACTCTGGACCAGAACCGCCGCCGCATAGACATCATCTCGGATGACGGGTTCGCAGAAGATCTCACCAACGTAACGTTGGACGATCTGCGCGACCGCCGCCGCATCTGCGACATTGTCGACAGCGAGCTCTCGTATTACCGGCGACTGCTGCACGGCCGCATGGACCTGCTCGCATTCGAGATGCGGCGCCGGTCCGGGGAAGAGACGCGCAGCCTCATCGAGGCCCTGCCCGAGATCCTGGCAGAAAGCGACGCCGGTGCCCACGAGGATCTGCCGGCGCGATCGCTGCCGATTGAGGCGCCGAACATTCCGGCAACGGGCCGGCGGGATATCGACCGGGTGCTGGAGGACGACTTCCTGGCCCATCTGCCGACGATCGAAACCGCTGAGATCGAGGAGATCCAGGCGCTTCTGACCGAGACCGAAGCCGCGATCTCCACACAACGGCGTACCGTCTACGACGCCTATGAGCGGATTCAGAGCGAGCTGTCACGCCGCTATCGCGACGGCCTGGCCGATGTAGACGAGCTTCTGAGCAGCTGACCGGTGCTGGCGCACACGGTCCGCTCCGGGCTGATCGAGTCCCTGCACCGCGGCTCCGCTGTCGCCGTGGATTCATCAGGTCGAGCGCTCTTCGAGTACGGCGAGCCGGATAGACCGATCTTCTACCGATCCGCGATCAAACCCTTGCAGGCCATCATCGGAATCCGTGTCGGCTCCGGGCTCTCGCCGGAGGAAGTGGCGATCACGTGCGCCAGCCACAGCGCCTTCCCGATCCACGTCGCCCTGGTCGAGAAGATCCTGCAGGACGCCGGATTGACTCAGGAGGCGCTGCAAACACCCCCCGACTGGCCGATGGGACAGGCGGCGGTCGCCGCCGTCCGCGCCGCCGGACACAATGCACCCCGCAGCATCTGGCACAACTGCTCCGGCAAACACGCCGGCTGGCTGGCGGCGTGCCAGACCGCGGGATGGGATCCCGACACCTATCTCGAACCGGATCATCCCTTACAGCGCGAAGTCCTCGATATCGTCCGCGATGCCACGAAGGTGGAACCGACTCCGACGGGGATCGATGGCTGCGGTGCTCCGACCCTGCGCGGCTCAATTCGCGGACTGGCCACAGCCTTTGCCCGGATCAGCTCCGACGACGAGTTTGCCGCCACCGCGGCCGCTACTCATCGATTCCCGTCGCTGGTCGCAAGCAACGACCGGTCCGACGGCAAGCTGGCGGCCTGGTGGGACGGACCCATGAAGGCCGGGGCGCAAGGCCTCCTTGGAGCCGGGCGCCATGGAGTTGGAATCGCGGTGCGCAGTGAGTCGGGCTCGAGCGACATTGCAGTGGTCGCCATGGCTGCCGTCATGCGCCACCTGGGATTGCTGTCGGCCGCCGCCTTGGATGCCCTCGTCGACGTTGCCGCCCCGCCCGTCCTCGGCCACGGCAAGCCGGTTGGCACAATCGAGCCGGCATTACAGCTATGAGTATCGACCTGCATTCAGACTGGGGAACCGGAGGCTTCGACCGGGCGCCTGTTGCCACGGCGGTCGGCCCTTTCGCGGGGCGGGCGATGCTGAAGACCTGGTGGGACGTCCGGGGTGACGGAGACATCCTGCTCCTCGAGGGCCCGGACGCGCTCTTGCCGATGGTTCAGTCGAGAAACACGATCAGCTTGCTCGGCGAAGCGGACCTCTTCGACTACCACTCCCCTCTCGGTGAGGGCGTCGGCAAACTGGTCGCAACGTGGGCGGCCGCGCTGCCCGCCGGCATCAACCTCGACTTCGACAGCCTCCCCGCCGAAGCGGCAGATGTGCTGATGGCCGGGCTCACCGAGGCCGGACTTGCTCCGGTTGCGGCGGTTCATCAGAGCGCCGCCGTGCTCGACCTACCGGGCGATTTCGAGATCTATCTGGCAAGCCTCGACAAGAAGCAACGCCACGAGACGCGACGGAAGGGACGACGGTTCTCCGAGATGCTCGGCGCCCCCCGGCTCGTGCGAGAACATGGCCCCGCGGCGGTCTCCCGGTTCGCCGCGATGCATCGGCTCGCCACAGGCGACAAGGGAACCTTCATGGATCCGACGATGGAGGCGCTCTTCGGCGGGCTCCACGCCGAGGCCGGCGCAGTGATCGACTTCCTCTACGGTGACGGTGACGAGTCGGTGGCCGCCGCTTTCGGGTTCGAAGACGCATCGGCCTACTACCTCTACAACTCAGCCTATGCACCGGCGGCGAGCGCCGCCTCCCCCGGTATCGTCCTCGTGTCCGAGCTCATCAGACAAACCGCCGAAGCCGCCCGAGATCGGTTCGACTTCCTCAAAGGCGACGAGGTGTACAAGTACCGGCTCGGCGCGGTGGCCCGCCCGCTGTGGCGCATTACCGCCGGCCCGGGAGCGGATTCTCAATGATCGAGCGAGTCGCCTACCTGTCGATGCACACCTCGCCGATGCTCCAGCCCGGCGTCGGCGATGCCGGCGGCCTCAACGTCTACGTCGACGAGCTGGCCCGGACGATGGCAAAGCGCAGCGTCAACGTGAACGTGTACACGCGCCGCACAGATCCCGCGCAGCCGGACCATGTCCAGGTGGCGGATCGATATCGGGTTCACCACATCCAGGCAGGCCCACCCGAACCGCTGCCGGTGGCGGAACTGCCCAAGTGGATCGGCCTGTATGCCGAGGGGGTCATTCGCGACCTCCGGGCGAGTCCGCCAACCGATGTCGTCCATTCTCACTACTGGGTATCGGGGTGGGCCGGCGTGCTTGCCAAAGAGGCGCTTCAGATCCCGCTGGCCAACAGCTTCCACACTCTCGGGCGGATCAAGGACATCTCACGACGCTCGGATGAGCCGCTCTCGAGCCCGATGCGCACGTTGACGGAGGAAGAGGTCATCGCTCGCTCCGACTGTGTGATCGCATCGACTCCTTACGAGTTCGATGACCTGCTCGACCACTACTCAGCCAGCCCGGAGCGGCTATGCACATCACCCCCCGGTATCGATCACTCGATCTTCAAGCCGGGTGACCGCGAGGCGGCCCGCGAATGGCTCGGCCTGCCCCCCGGTCCGGTCGTGCTCTTTGCCGGCAGGATTCAAGCTCTCAAGGGGCTCGACGTCGCGATCGGCGCACTGGCCCGAATGGATCAGCCCGCCCAGTTGGCGATCGTGGGAGGCCCCAGCGGTCGGGCGGGTGACGCAGAGGTAGAGCACCTGCTGGCACTTGCCGATGGCCTCGGGGTTTCTTCACAAGTCCACATGATCGCCCCGCAGCCGCATGCCCAGCTTGCTCTGTTCTATCAGGCGGCCGACGTGCTGGTCATGCCGTCGCGATCAGAGACTTTCGGACTCGTTGCCGCCGAGGCGCAAGCGTGTGGCCTGCCGGTGGTCGCCAGCCGAATCGGCGGCATCCCTTACGTCGTCGCCGATGGCGAGTCGGGAATCCTCGTCGATGTCGGTGACGAGCCGGGGTTTGCAGCGGCCCTCGACAAGGTGGTCGGCGACCCCACCCTCCGCGCAGCCATGTCCGCCGCGGCCGAGATCAAATCCGGCGAGTTCAACTGGAAGGCCACCGCCGACCGGCTCCTCGAGCTCTACCACGGCATCACCGGCGGCGATGGCCACCCGCCCGTCTCCCAGCGATGACTCCCGTCGAGCTGTTGCGCCAGGTCACCGAGGACTGGCTCGAGGATCCGGAATCCGATGTTGTCTGGGCGGGCGCCCACGAAGGTCTGCGGGGCATCCGGATGGCCCAGACGGCGCGCGACTTCACAACGATCTGGTTCGACGTCGGCGAGATAACGATCGGGTTCGCCGCCTACCTCCTGCCCCCGCCGCCCCACAGCCGCGACGCCGTGTTCGACCACTGCCTCAGGCGGAACCACCGCTCATGGCCGGCGTACATCGCCGCCGATGACCGCGGCGAGTTGTACATCCGTGGCCGCATCCCGGTAGCCAACATCACCGCGGACGACATCGAGACGGCCGTCGGCTCGGTGTATGAGCTCGTTGAACTCGCGTTCCGGCCACTCATCGAGTTGGGCTACGCGACGCCCGAAAGATCTGGCTAGAACCGCACGTGTATCGCGGCCCGGCCGGACGCTCTCGACGGGTCCGGCAGCGCCGATCGACCTACTCGGCGGCCGGGACATCCTCCTCGACGACGCCCACCAGGTTGCCGCCCGGGTCGGTGAACAGACCGAAAGTCACCATCCCCGGGACGACAGTTCGGGGCACCACCATCGTGCCGCCCAACCCTTCGGCCTTCGCCAGATGCTCGTCCACATTCGCGACCTGCACGTACATGGTCTGGTATTGGGGCATCTGCTCGTTGCCCTTGCCGACGGCCCCGGCCAGGCCGGAGCTCTCCTCGCCCACGATGTGATAGGCCTCAAAACCGGGAACGGGTTCCGTCTTCCACCCGAAGAGCCCCTCGTAGAAGCCCTTCATGGCATCCCCGTCCGTGCCCATCAGCTCCCAATGCACGATCTTGTGGTCGGTCATTCGCCTCTCCTCTCGACGCTGCGACCCTAGCCCGTGCCCGGTTCCAATGGCGTGGAGAGTCGGTTGTTTGGTCAATCGCTCCCTGAGATTCCGGTCGGTCGGATGGCCACGACCATTTCGACCTGACCTCCCTCATGCCATGGATACGGATCGAGCTCCAGGATGGTCAGGCTCCGGGTGAAGGGCTACCCATCGTCGGAGTGCTTGGCGATGTCGGCCAGCGACTTGCGCGTCGCCCATTTCAACAGACGATCTCCCCCAATAGCGACCACCGCGAGCGTCAGCCGGCCCCTGAGATTCGCGGCAGTACGATCCCACGTCACTGAGACCCGGGTTCCGCCATTGTGAAGCGGCTCGATGTTCATTGACATGTAGCTGCCGGGGGTACAGAAGTTGGACTCGATCGCCGTCCAGGTGACCGTTGTCGGGTGCGACCAGTCGTAGTGCTCCCGCGACCATACCTTGGGGCGGGGACTTCCCTCGGTGACCTCTGCCGATGTCTCTCTCACCCAATGAACCTGGAAGGTATCGGGATCGAGTTGGGGCCACAGGTCCACGCGGCGATCCGTGAAATCGAGCAGTGCGGCACGAATCACGTCGGGCGCGAGGTCGGTGTCCACCTCTGCTTGGACTCGAACTCTCACGCGTCTCCGATCGACGGCTCAACCGTAGCTACGGCTCGCGCCCTACGTAGGTATCGCCCGGCGACCGGCCGGATCCCTCGCAAGCAGGAATTGGGGACCTAGCCTGCGGCCATGGACCGTCTGATCGGAAGGTGGCTTTGCCGATGCTCGCCGGCGCGGTGACGGCCTGTGGATGCAGTGGCGCTACTGCAATCGCGACAGCCTATGCGGCCCGGACGTTCGAGTCGTTCACGGATCTCGACAGCAGCGACCTGGGGCCGGCTGCCATCGTCGCCAGCGCCGTGCTGCTGGCGGCTGCTGCCGGAGTCATGGTCGCCTACAAGCGCCCTCTCGGGACCGACACGGTCAAGGGGATTCTCGGCCGGGTGGGCATCAGCCTCGTCGGCCTAGCGGTTGCCGTCGCTCTCGCGCTGGTGCTGTTCTTCCTCGGTCTGGGCTGGGCGGCGGGATCCGTTCTGGTGTGGGCAATGGCGTTGTTGATGGTGATCGGCCTGCGCGGTCGCGATATGCAGCATCCGTTGCCGCTTCTCCTCGTCGGGTGGTTCGTGCCGGCGCTGACCGGCTGGGTGCCGCTACTCGCACGGGACGGCGCAAGCTCGAGTGGCACGTCGCTCAACTGGGGCGCCATGGCTCCTGCGGTGATCGCCGCGATCGTGTTCCTCGTGTGGCGCCTGTCCAGGACCTACGCGACTGAAGGAGAGGTCGATCTCTGGTAGGTCTCCGAGCGACAGAACTTCCCCTAATCAGCCTTCACCTTGTGCAACGACTGCACCGGTTTTCGGCATATGGAGGCGGTGTGTTGGGCACGTGATTGGACAGAATCTCACTGGAGGAACCCGACACCTGAGGAGTCCTGATGCATGGCTAGGTCGAAGGGATCGCCTTCTCCGGCCATACCAGGTCGAACCGTTCGAGGACGAGGGCAGATTCGTCGTCAACCGGGTAGCCAGCAAGGCGGAATGCTTCGAGGTGGACCCGGCGCCACCAGGCCAGAGTTCTGTCACCCTCGCCTTCGTCCCAAGCGAAGTCCTCGGTGACCGAGCCCATGGGTTTGATCTCCACAGAGGTCGTCCGGATGATGCACAGCGGCCGACCGCGCCCGTCGAGGATGACGGAATAGTCGCCCACAGCGGGAAGAGGCTCACCTTCGGCCTCGTATTCTGCGAGGACGCTCGTGGTGGCTCGCTTCGGTCCATCACGGACCAGGAGAGCGAGCTCGGTTGCCAGCTCCGAGTCGGACTCGAGGCTGAACGCCCAAGCGGTGTAAGGAGCGCTGGTGCCCGTCGCTTCGGCGAACGTCCGCCAGAAGGCAGCAACGGCGGGGGCTTCCATCGGCTGGAGCGTAGCGCGACCGCACAGGGGAAATTTGTCGAGTTTCTGTCCTGCTAACGGGCCAGTGCGGCGGCACTCTTGCCTGACCTGTGTCACCCGAGGAGCCCTTTCGTCCGTCTGTACGGGTGAAAGGGAGGCAGCTTTGGCGAACGTGACCGAGATCGAGGGACTGAGCAAGACAACCGGCAGCGTCGCGGCGCGACATTTGCCGTTGGTGGGGTCGGCCTCGCCGGCGTGCGCCAGTTTCGTGGCCTGTTGCGGTGCATTTGAGCGGTAGTCTCATGTGGAGAGGGAGACATCGATGACTCGGAGTTCGCCTCGAGCGCGCTACTTGCTTCTCGTTTTGACGCTGGCGGCCTCGGCGTGCTCGTCGGCGCCGGTCTCGCCCACACCAGCAGAGGTCGAATCGCCGGTGGAGGCGCGACAGCCGGTGATCGTTGATTACAGCCCGACGGTCTCGGATGTGGGAGCGCTTCTCTACCTGCTATCCCATTCCGGCATTGATGTGCTCGCGATCACGTTGCCCGTGACGGGTGAGGCGGGTTGTGAGCTTGGGCTGGAGGTCACATTCGGTATTTTGGCCATGTTTGAGCGAGACGATATTCCTGTTGCGTGTGACCCGGAGCGCCCGCCTCGCGCTGAAGAATGGCCGGTTGAATTCCTGGCCGGGCATGAGGCGCTCGGTTTGGGTCTTCCGGCTTCTACGGGTGCTACCGCCGACGAACGGCCGGCCTACCAGCTGATCGCCGATGTCGCAGCCGCATCCGATCAGCCGGTGGTTCTATATGCAGTCGCTCCGCTCACCAACGTGGCTCGCGCCCTTGACCAACATCCCGATCTTGCGGATCAGCTGGATCGCATTGTGATCATGGGTGGCGCCGTCGATGCCCCCGGGAACGTTGAAGGGACCGATGCAGAGTGGAACTTCTGGATCGATGTTCCAGCCGCCACTCGAGTACTTGCCTCCGGGGCCCGGGTCAGCCTCGTGCCACTCGATGCAACCGATGATGTGCCGGTACCGGATACGTGGCGGCGCGACCTGCGTGGAGCCGAGCGGAACGGCCCGATTGCGTACCTCAGTTCGCTGGTGGAGAGATTCCCGGCTGTGACCAGTGGGTTCTACTACCTGTGGGACGAGCTGGCCGCCTCGGTAGCCGCCAGCGAGCAACTTGCTGTTGGCGAAGCGCTCAACCTGATCATTGTCCAAGAACCGGGTCCGCGGTACGGGAGTACGGTCCGCGATCCATCCGGAGCTTCCGTCCTCATGGCGACCGGGGTCCCCGACCCGAGCAGTTTCTACGACCACTTCATCACGATTCTGGGCACGTCACCGGTCGAAACGGCCAGCTCGTCCTCCTCCGAAGACCATCCGGTTGCGGAGAAAGCCGGGTCGGCCACCGAACGAGAGGAAGTGCTGAAGTACTGGCTGGCCGAGGCGTTTGCCGGCAACGTCGAGACCGCGGCGGATGTCGTTGCGCCAGGTGCCACTTGGTCTGGCCTCGGTGAGTCACCGGATGTCTTCGTCGAGGGCTCGTTACCGTACGCGGCGTCAGCCGTCGACGTGACTTGTACGTCTGGTGACGTACTGACGGTCTGCGAGGTGACCTGGAACGACGTGTGGATCTCGGCGAATCCCGACCTGGACAGAGGATCGTTGCGGATCGGAGCCGAGGTTGATGACGGCAAGATTCTGGCCTTCCACGAATTCGCCTTCGGCCCGGACATCTCTGGCGCCTACGAAGAGCACCTGTCGTGGCTCGCCGTCGAGGAACCGGACCGCTATGAGGAGGCATGCAGTGCCGATGCCAGCGCAGTGAGATGCAGCGAGCTCCTGGTCACCACCGTCGACGACTGGGTGGCCGGCCGGTAGTGCCCGCAGCGCCACTCGCGCCGTTCCCCTTGTGCAAGGCTCTGTGGCACAAGCTTGCAGTTTCGCGATCTCCGGCTCAGACGATGAGGTCTTGTGGGTCGTTGGGAACGTGCAAGGCGCCCCAAGCCACTACTACCCACCCTGCTACCACTGCCAGAAGCCCGACCTCTAGATAGCGCTCGCCAAACAGACCTGACAAGACAGCGCCTACCGGTAATCCAGCCACGTATAGCCAGGCAAGAAGGCGCGGTCCAAATGGATACTTGCCAAGAAGGCGCCCCCTGTGGACGTCGCCGCCCATCAGGAACAGGAGGACAACTGTAGAGAGCATCATCACGAACGCTGCCGGGCCGAACAAACCTTCATCGTCGCCGTCGACCCAGTAGGCCACGGAAGCTGCAGTTCCAGCGATGGCCGACGCCCACCCCAATGTCGTCACCAGGCGGGACCTTCTCACCCGGCGCCCCAGCGCAACAGCCAGGAGAAGAATCGAAACGCCAAACCAGAGGAGAGCCAACTCAAACCAATAGTCGGGTTGATCACCGGTGACCAGAATCACGATGCCCTTGTACGCCCACATGGCGGCACCTACCAGCGCGGCTATCCCCGATGCAACGAGGCTTCTTCTAGCGGTATCGGAATGCATCACCGGAACCAGCCAGGACGAAACGAGCCGATGACGCGATCGCCGTCCACGAGTCAGGCGGTACCGAGCTCTCGCGCCAGGCCCCCCTTGGCGACCCCGAACCAAAACACAACAAGGGCGATGATTGGGGGGATCACCATCCAAAACCAGACAACGCCACCCAAGAGGCCGACAGCGACGGCGCCCAGGCAAACCCGCGTCGACAGACGACCCGATCGCAAGAACCAAAGGCCACCGAGGATGAAGAGCGCTGCCATACCCATCACAATCACTCCAAAGGCTGCTTCCTGCCCGGACGTTCCAGGTTCGTTTTCGAGCGCGAATGCTACGGCCAGGAACAGCAGAAATGCCCCGAGCAGTACCGCAAGTCCAGTTATCCAATACCGCTTCACAATTCCCATCCCAGGCTCCAATCTTTGACTCCCGTGTAGGAGCTTCTACTGCCGAACAGGCCTCTACAGATACAGACGAAGACCTGAGGCATTCGGGTGACAAAGACCTTCGATGGGCCCTAACCCCCGGAGCCACCCCCGACTATCGGATTTCATAGGTAGAGGTAGATAGCGGTCGCTACCGCCGGCACGCCGGCGACTATCAGCGCAATCACGAAAGCGGAGAATCGAAACACGATCCAGAGGCCGAACAAGATCCAGGACACGCCCATCATGATCGTCCCGAAACCGAGCATCCCTCCGGGTAGAGCGAAGAGCAAGAACAGACCGCTCCAGCGGCGAGGCGAGCTATCTGTGAGCGCAATTACCCCTGCTATCAGCAGGCTCAGCATCATGACCAGCCCACCCCCAAAGAAAGCCCAGACAGCAGCTTCGATATCAAAAGCGTCCTCGAACAGATTGCCCAGGCCTTCTGCCGCCGCTCCGACCCCGGCGAAGAGAAGGAACACTGAACCACGGACCACGGGCGGATCCCGCCACAGCAGGATGAGAGCGACCCCTGTGGCGACGAAGACAGAAGTCAGTGCAACTACTGCCAAATAGTCGCTCACTGAGGAGGCGTCGTAGTAGACGGGGTCGGCGATTTCGTAGAGCCCCCAACCGACAAGAGCCGACACACCGGCAAGTACGAACCATGCGCCGCTTGATCGATTCGTCCGACCTCGGGTTCCATCTCCGGTACCCGACTGCCATTCAACCTGCGAATAGACGCCCACAACCTGCCTCCTATTGGGAAATCAACGCTCCATAAGCCAGACGAATCAGTCGGACCGATGGGTGACAAGCGCCCGATGAGCCGCACATGGCTGGCTGTCGGCGCGCGTTGCACCTTGCGCTCTCGATATCGTCCGAGGTATAGAGCGATTCGTGTGGGCCGTTGCCGCAATGATGACTCAGTGGTCGAAACGGGAACATCGGAAGCCGCACTCAACTCCCAGGCTTCGGCAAGGCTTGGAGACCCATGACAGCTAGCGCGACTCGGCGGATTCGCCTCGTCGTTGCTGTATTGGTTCTCGTTCTCAGGGGGTGTGGTGGCGCCGCGTCAACGAGGAGCGAACGAGACGGCTAGCTGACGGGCGCCATCTCCACCGCGTCAACCCTTTGCCACTTCACGGGCAAATATCCTTGCGTTCTTCAGGTCCTTGCCGGTGGGATGGTCTCTCTTGAGAAAGAGGAATCTCCCTCTACAGAAGAAGCGTCCGGCCACTTCGGCACCCTTTGCCGTTACCGCTTCTTCCAGAGCCCCAAGTTCCTTTCCCTTGCCCTCTCCCGACGTACCAAAGAGAGCCACCTTCCGCCCCTGAAAGTTGTTTCGGTCGATGAACCGCTTGAATCCAAAACCCCGCAAGGGCCCGTATAGCCCAGCACCCAGGAAAACAAGAGAGTCGTCGGCCAATCTGTCTTTCGTTTTCACGTTCTCTGCGGCAACACCCAATTCGGCGGCGATGGCTTCGGCCAGCTTCTTGGTGTTCCCGGTCAAGGAGTAGTAGATAACCTCAAACATCGTCGGTGCCATCCGCTGTTCCTTCTAGGTTCCAGACGCCGGTGGCCGCCGTGTCCCGAGCGAAGTCGGCGAAGTCACGCGGCGGCCGGCCGAGCGCCCGCTGCACGCCGTTCGTGAGGTACGAGTTGCGACCGTCGAACACCTCGGCGAACAGCTGGGAGATGCCCGCGGCCTCCTCTTGGGACAGCCCGTAGGTGACGAGCTCGGCGGCGTACTCCTCGGAAGTCACCGGCAGGTACTGCACCTCGCGGCCCATGGCCGCGCTGAGCTCGGCGGCGGCTTCGGTGAGCGTGAGGAGGCGAGGGCCAGTCAGCTCGTAGAGCTGGCCGATGTGACGGTCGTCGGTCAGGGCGGCAAAGACCACATCGGCGATGTCATTGGCGTCGAGAAACGCTTCGGCGGTATCGCCGCAAGGCATCGCGAGCGCTCCGTAACGCACAGCGTCGACGAACACTTCGCTGAAGTTCTGGTTGAAGAACGCGCAGCGCACGATCGTCCAATCGGCGCCCGACTTCTCCACTCGCACCTCGGCTTGGCGGGCGGCTTCTTCGCCCCGGCCGGAAAGCAGCACGAGCCGCCGCACGCCGTTGGCGACGGCCATGTCGGCGAATGCGCCGACGGTGTCGGCCGCACCGGGGAACGCGAGGTCGGGGTAGTAGGTGATGTACACGGCGTCGACGCCGGCCAGCGCGGGAGCCCACGTTGCTTCGTCTTCCCAGTCGAACCGGGTCTCACCCGAGCGCGATGCCGCCCGCGCCGGAAATCCGGCCACGGCGAGTCGCTCGGTGACTCGCCGGCCGGTCTTGCCACTGGCGCCGAGCACCAGGATCGCCTTGGGTTGGGTGTCGGTCATGATCTTTGCCTTTCGTCTCGGGTGCGTTGTGGGACCTGGCAGCAAGGTATGTCCCCGAGGTGACATGGTCCATGGCTCAGATGCTCAACTTCATGTCTATTTGGAAGGTAGCCCGACAAGACCATGCTGGTACGCATAGATCACCGCATGGACTCGGTCCCGCAATCCCAGCTTGGTCAGGATGGCGGTGATATGGAGCTTGGCGAGCGAGGCGCTCACCGACATGTGCTGCCCGATCTCCCGGTCGTTCAGACCCTCAGCGATGAGGCCGAGGATCTCTCTTTCGCTCTCGGTGAGGGATGAGTAGGTATCCGGAACAGAGGCGAACAGGTTCCATTCGCCTTCGATGCCTTCAAACGAGTACTTGCCTCGGTCGGCGAAGCCGAGTCCTGAGCCGGCCACGAGATCACGGACGGTCGACGAGACCAGGATCTCATTCGACCCCGCCTCCGCCATGACTAGGGCGCCGAGGTGAACGGCGATGCCCTGCGCTTCGCCGCCACTCACGTCGACCTCCCCGGTATGGATGCCCGCCCTTATCGGCAGGCCGACATGTTCGAGCTGCTCGCGGAGCTCATGCGCGGCTTTGATGGCACGACCCGGTCCGTCGAAAATGGCGAACGGTCCGTCGCCGGTGCTTTGCACCATCCGGCCCCCATACGATGTCGCCACCTGGGTGGAAAGCTCGTCGCGGCGGTCGAGGAGTTCCTTCCACCGCAGATCACCGACCTCCTCGGCGCGCCGGGTGGAATCAACAATGTCCGTGAAAACGACTGAGGCTAGGACACGATCGGTAGCCGGCTGGCGCTTGGTGCCACTGAGGAACTCCTCGAGCGCCGAGAGCGTCGACTCGGGATGCTCAAAATAGGGGTAGTCGTCACCCCCTGGGAGCTCGACCAATCTCGCACCGTCGATGTGGTCGGCGACATATCTGCCGTGCGCCAACGGGGTGAAGCCACTGTCAACCCGGTGGAGGACGAGCGCCGGCGCGTGAACCGAGCTCAACAGTGGTCGCGCGTCAGCTTCGGATGCCGCCATGGCGTACTGGAAAACGGCTGTTGGGCTGGTGATGGCGCGCTGGAGCCTGGTAAGCCACTGAAGGAATCGCGGATCGGAAGCCTGGCTCGGGTAGAAGTAGCGAGCCACCGCCTCGGAGGAGGTGCCCCACTCTTCACCGATTGCCTGGCCCATGGCCTCATACGCGGCTTGGGTGACACCGATCGGATAGTCGTCGGCGACGATGAACCTAGCGGTGGTGTTGAACAACACAACTGCGCTGGTTCGGTGTGCTCGCGTTGCGGCAAACAGAAGACCAACTGGCCCGACATCAGCGATGGCCATCAGTGCTGCCCGCTCCGAACCGGCGGCATCCATCACCGCCTCGATTTCTTCGGCGAAGGCTTCCCACGGTGGAAGCGCATCAAGCGGAAGCGGATCAGAGCCGCCGGTGCCTCTCCGATCGAAACGGATGACCCGGGAGAAACTGGAGAGCCGCTCATAGAACAGCCGGATCGCGGGGTTCTCCCACTCCACCCAGATCGATCGGACCATCACCAAACACTTGATACGCAATCCGCTGCGCACCAAGCTGCGCGTAGCCAGTGACAGGCTCCATGCCGCGAGCCTAGAGCGTGGCACCCCAGTGTGCCTTGTCTGAGCGGGGCGGGCTGGCTCGCGGTCGTCCGGAGAACGCGACAAATCCCGCTAAGAAACTTGTCACCAAGCGTTGTGCACAACATCCTGTGGATTCCTGTGGATTTGTGGATGAGTGACTGAATCGACCTTCAGGTAATACCGATAAGCCCTAATTACCACACCGAAGACCGCGTTTCGCGCGCAGAATCCCACATGTTGTGGGGGTTGCAGTTACCAGAACCGCTTCGTATGGTCGGAAGTAGTCAAGACCCAAGAAGCTGTTTTGTGAAGTCTCGTTCGGGGAAGTGCGAGGTGGATTGAGGCGGTTGCTTGGGTCTTGCTATTTTCCGACTGAATGCCCACTCTCACGACACTGCAGCTGCCCCTCCCGTGGGAGGACTTCGATCTCCCGAGTCCGCTGGAGACCCGGAGCACCGTGCTCGTCGACGGGCCCCCGGCTTGGGCGTGGAGCGAAGCGACCCCGGACTTCCCAGTTGCAGGTTGCGAAGTTGCCGCCGGAACGCCTGCTCCGGGATGGGATCTCGACCACGTGGTCCTGATGGTCCCCGACGTCGCAGAGGCAGTAGCCACCATGGCGGAGATCGCACTGGCGCCGCGGCTGCGCATGGACGTCAAGGGGCGCCCCACGGCGTTCTTCCGCGTCGGCCCGGTGCTCGAAGTCATCGAGTCGCCTGTGCGCGGCCCGTCGCTGTACGGCGTCGCTCTGGTGACTGAGGAGCCCCTCGAGGTTGTGGCCCTCCGCTGGCGCAGCCTGGGCCGCGAGGTCACCGACCCGCGAGACGCACTCCAGCCCGGCCGCCGCATCTTCACCGTCCGCGCCACCGAGGCGGGCCTCGCTGTGATGTCCCCGGACGTTGCGAGGTAGCGACACGCGCACGAGGTTGGGTCGCGCCGTCGCTTCCCCCCTCGGCTCCTCGTTCCTCGTCGCCACTCCCCCCAAGTGCTTCCCGACTGCGTCGTGAAACGGGGGGAGAGACAGGATTGTCTCCTCCCCTCGCGAGCGAAGCGAGTGTTGGGGGAGGTGGGCGGCGACGAAGGAGCCGGTCGGAGGGGGGAAGCTAAGGCGCGACGGACAGCCCTCGCCCGCGTACGCGCCCGACGCTGGTCCCGCGCCTCCGCTTGGAGTTGCGTAGCAACTCCCAAGGAACCCGAAGGGTTCCCGCCCCCCTCGCCTCGCAAGCTCGCCACTCCCCCCAACCGTTGCCCGACTCCGTCGTTCAACGGGGGGAGAGACAACCCCTACACGCCGAACATGAGTTCGCGGAGGCGGACTTCCGTGGAGGTGAAGGTTTCGAGGTCGATGCGCAGCGAGCCGAGGCGCAGGCCGTGCATGTGTTCGCCGTGTCGGGTGGCGACTGCGATCTCGCCGGCGGCCAGCTGGAGAGCCCCCAGACCGAGGCATCGCCCCCTCTTGTCCTGAACTCCTACAAGCATGCCGTCGAGGCGGGAGACGTCGAATCCTTCTGGCAACGTGGGAGCAAACACGTCGTGGCCGATCCGCCACCGGGGCAGCGGGTCGGACAACTCCTGGGCGAATGCGGCGCGGCGGACATCCGCCCGCTCCATCGGGCCGACGGGCTCAACCCCGTCGGGTACGACCTTGGCAACCCGCGCCGCCAGGAACCGGCGCAGCATGCCGATTGTCGGCTCCATCTCACCGCCGCGCTGCATGGCGATGACAAGGGCGGGATTACAGAGCTCCATGAGGTGATACTTCAAGGTCTGGCCGACGACGCCGGAAACGACTCCGGTCGTGTCGAGCACGATGAAGTCTGCCTCGCGGCGGGCGATCTCGACCAGGTCTGTTGCCGCTACGACATGCGGCAAGATGGCGCCCTGTGGCTGAGTTGAGCCCACGAACCGCAGCTCATCGGCGGTGGCGAGATTCCCCATATCGGCGTGTGATCGGACCCACTTCAACCCGACGCACGCGGGCGGCCCCACCGAAGGTGTGTCGATGTCGGCATCTACGAAAGCAATCTTGCGATTGGCGCCAATGGCGTCGGACAGCAGCAGGGTGGCCAACGTGGTCTTGCCGGTGTCGGGCGCTCCGATGAGCATCACGACGCCTCGCTCACCAACAACTCTCTCTCGCAATGAAGCGTATGGTCCATCACCGGTCATCACGCCGAATCCTTTGCCAGTCCGCCTGCCGAGTCTACGACCGATCGGTGCCTTGAGAATCTGGGTCGAATCGTTGCGCTCTCCGCGAGCCGAAGCGCCGCACCCGCGGGCGCTCATGTGACGGCGCCGACCGGTCGGACGTCCACGGTGCGTACGCCGCGACCGTGATGTCGGCGAGGGCCAGCAACACAGTGTCGTAGTTGACCCGCCAACCGGCGAAGTCGCGCCACGCCTGGTCCTGATCCGACTTGAGCTCGATTCCTACGGCGGCCAACCGGTCCCATACCTCGTCGAATTCGGCTCGTGTAATTGAGATGGGGTCATCCGGCGCCGGGTCGTGGTCGAACTCGATCCCGAAGAAGTCGGCGATCCGGCGCAGCGCGAGGAATCCGGCCCGGATGCACAGCCCGGCCGAGCCGATCGACCGCCGGGGCAAGCACGACGCCACCAGCGCGGCCGTGTCGAGCATCGTGCCGGCGGCGACCACCCAGGATCGGTCCAATTGAGGCGACCGAAAGAAGACCAGAACGGGATAAGTGAGGTGGCTCTCCTCAATCTCGGCAAACCACCCCTCCCACCGCTGGAAATTCGAGTCGATCTCACCCCTGTCGTCGAGCGCCCCGATGAGGTGATGACGTTCCAGGAATGCCACGGCGGAGGGAGGGCTGCCGGCCCGCACCTCAAGCTGACCGACCTGGACTTCACGCCGGGCGAAGGCGGTATATATCGCCGGCAAGAACGAGATCAGCAGCGCCAAGAGCGACAGCCCGAGCCCGGCCGCCACGAACGCCAGCAACCGCTCCAGGAAGGTGTCGGCAGGAGCAAACCCGAGAGTTGTGACAGACGAGACCGCCATATGGAAGGCGTCGCCGAGCGACTGGTCCACCAAAGCCCACATCACCAGCATGAAGCCGAGGAGCACCATTGTCAGCCACACCATCGGGAGCGCCATGAGCGTCACAGGCCCGTACAGGGCCAGAATTCGGTCGCGACGCTCGTAGGGGTGACGGGGGCCGGCGAGCGCGACGAACGGCAGCCTCACAACGCGAAAGACCGTCCGGGTCAGCCAACTCGACGCGGCTCGCGGCAGGATCACGGTGCGAATCGCCGACATCAGAGTGCCGCCGATGACCACGAACCCGGCGATGAAGGAGACAGCGCGCACGGATCAGGCGCCGTCGTAGGCGGCGCGCAACGATCGTCGCATGACTTTGGCACTGGCCGTTCGAGGTAGTGCGTCGATCGTCACGACGTCGTGAATCTTGAAGAGAGGGTTCAGGTGAGTGCGCAGCGCCTGCTGCATTTCGGCCTTGAGAGCCGACGGATCGGCGCTCGCTCCGGGACTGGTCACAATGTAGACGACGAGCCGCTCCGGGCCTCCGCCAGGCGGTGGAACGGCAATGGCGGCTGACTCGGCCACACCGGGTGTGGCGCCAACGACCCGTTCGATGTCGGCGGAGCTGACCTTGATGCCGCCGAGGTTCATCGTGTCATCAACCCGCCCCAGCGCCCGCCAGTAGCCGTTGGGCAGGCGCTCCATGTGGTCGCCGTGGCGTCGCAGCGGCAGGCCCCGGATGGGAAGGCCCGCGTAGTAGACCTTGTGGTGGTTCCCGTTCAGCAGCGAGTTCGAGAGCCCGATCGACGGTGGAACGAGCAAAACCTCCCCCTCGCTGGTCTGGTTCCCGTCGTCGTCAACCAGTATCAGGCCAAGTCCGAGGGCCGGCGTCGTGAAGGTGCTGGCGATCGCCGGCTGCAGCACGGTGCCTGCGACATAGCCTCCGGCGATCTCGGTTCCCCCGCAGTACTCGATAACCGGGCGTCCCCCTGCGGCGGCCATCAGATAAGCCATATCGTCGGGCTTGGAAGCTTCACCAGTGGAGCTGAAGACGCGGATCCCGGTCCAGTCGTGCGCCTCGAGCAAACCTCCGGTTCGCCAGACGGCCACGAGGCTCGGAACCACACCGAGCACCGTCACACCTGCCTCCTCCACGAACCTGACGAAGCCCGCGCCGGTGGGCACGTCATCGCAGAGCGCAATGGTGGCGTCGTTGAGTAGGGCCGCAAAGATCAACCACGGACCCATCATCCAGCCGAGATTGGTGGGCCAGGCGACCACGTCGTCGGGATGGATGTCCTGGTGGAAGTGGCCGTCCATTCCACATTTCAGTGGCGTCGTGTGAGACCACGGAATCGCCTTGGGCTCGCCCGTCGTTCCCGAAGAGAACAGAACGTTCGCCATTGCGGTGCTCCGCACGGATTGGAACCGCAGCGTTTCGTCGTCGCTGATCAGTTCGTCCCACCAGATGTCATCATCACGCAGCTCCGGGCCCTCGGCTCCCGGGACGACGACGGCGCGCTCGACGCCCGCCTCAACTAGCTTCTCGTACATCGGCAGCACCTTGCCGTCACGGTTCGTCGCATGCTGGGTGACGGCCCACCTGACTTGAGCAATCCCCAGCCTTGTGGCGATCTCGTCAGGAGCGAAGGAGTCGGCGATCGAAACCACGATTCCGCCGAATGAGACAACTGCGAGGTAGGCAACGACCGCCTCGTAGGTCATGGGCATCACGATTGCCACGGCATCGCCCAGCGCCACACCAACGTTCCGAAACCCATTGGCGCATCGGGCAACATCGCGCCGTAGTTCGTCGTAGGTGACACTATTCAATCGCCCGGCGCTGCCGTGTATAACCGCCGGTGCGTCGGGCGGGCCGTCGAGCGCGCTGGCTGCGATGTTGAGCTCCGCTCCCCGCAGCCACTTCGCATCCTGTGCCGTTCCTTCGAGGATCGCAGCCGGGGGCCGATCGAACTTGATGTTGAGACGCTCGATGCAGATCTCCCAGAACTGCTCCCGGTTGTCGACACTCCAGCGGTGCAGGTCGATGTAGTCGGAGATGGCCAGCGAGTCCATCAACCAGCGAAGGTTCGAGTTCTCGACGGTGGCCGGGTCCGGCATCCAGGAGGGTGACTGCGCGCTGCTCATGTCGGTGAGGCTACCCGCCACGCGCAGTCCGGCGCGCCGAGCAAGAATGCGGCCATGACGAACCGCCTCGCCGGGCTCGCCGGGACCAAGCCACACAAGATCTGGACGATCGTCGTCTTTGTGATCCTCGCATCTCTGGACAACGCCGCAATCGCCATTGTGCCTGCGATGATCCTGCCGACCTCCGAGGCGTTGAACACGTCGAGCCGGGCGCTTGGCTTCATCACCGGCGCCGTAATACTGCTGACGGCACTGACGTCGGTGGCCTGGGGGTACTGGGGCGACCGTTCCGACCGCAAGCGGCTTCTCTTCTTCGGCACCGTCGTGTGGGCCGCGGGCAGCTGGCTGTCGGGCGGGGCGTCCGCCTACTGGCAGCTGCTGTTGTGGCAATTGGTGATGGCCCTTGGATTGGGAGCGATCGCCACCGTGGGCTTCTCGGTGATCAGTGACTTCGTCTCGCCGCGGCGCCGCGGCCTGGCGATGAGCTTCTGGGGACTCTCCCAGGGTATCGGCGGCCTGTTCGGCGCCTACCTCGCATCTCAGGCCGGATCCGATGACTTCCGGACACCGCTACGGGTGATCGCCGTGCTCGGGGTCGTGTTCGCAGTCCTGTATCTCACCACTTATCAGGCGCCGCGCGGCTATGCGGAGCCGGCCCTCGAGCGACTGCACGCGAGCGGGGCCGAGTACGACCACCGAATCGAGCTGGACCAGGTGCCGGCGCTGTTCGACAAGCGGACCAACGTCTGGCTCGTCCTGCAGGGATTCACGGCGCAGATTGCCTACGGCTCGTTGATCTGGGTCGAGTTCCTTTATCAGAACAAGGTGCTCGAACAGGGCTATGACAGTTCGACGGCGACCAAGGTGGGCGGTCTGCTCGCCGCCGTCTTCCGCATCGGGGCGCTCTTCTCGATTCTGGCGGGCCACATCGGGGACCGCATGCAGGCTCGCCATCTGTCCGGCCGCGCCAAGATCTCGGCGATCGGGTTGCTCGGCGCTATCCCCTTCTTCCTGATCTTCTTCTTCCTGCCGCTGTCGGGTATCAACGTGACCAACGGCGCCAGCACCGGAGCGCTCATCCCCGAGGTGCTGGGAGAGCTCGTGACCAACCCATTCGTGGCGGCAGCATTCCTCACGTCGATGCTGGCGCTTGCCCTCACATCGGCCGACTCGCCCAACGCCTTTGCGCTGATATCCGATGTCAACCTGCCGGAACACCGCGGCACGGTTTTTGGAATGCAGAATCTCGTCAACGGTCTCGGCAGGTCCACCGGCAACGCGCTGACCGGGCCCATCGCCTCGGCCCTGGAGCGCTCCTTGACCCCGCCGCTCAACTGGGCAGTCGGCCTCGCCATGTTCCAGGTGTTCTTCATCCCGGCCGGCTGGATGTATTGGAAGGCAATGAAGACCTCCCCCGGCGACATCATGGCCAACCGGGCCGCCCTCGAAGAACGCGGCCGTGAGGAGTAGCTGCGTGCGTTCGTTGTGCTTAATCCGGCGCTATAGGCCGGGATTAAGCACAACGAACGCGTGAGGCTCCCTACATCGTGAGTGCCATTACCGCTTTCTGGGCGTGAAGTCGGTTTTCGGCCTGATCGAAGACGCGGCTCCAGCGGCCATCGATCACTTCGTCGGCGACCTCGATGTTGCGGTCGGCCGGCAGGGGATGCATGTAAATGGCGTCCTCGTCGGCCATTTCCATGCGACGTGCGTCGACGATCCAGTCCGTGTACTTGGCGGAGATCTCAGCCGATTCCTCGTGATCGGACGTGGTGAGCATCGAGCCCCAGGCCTTGGCGTAGACGACGTCGGCCCCGGCCATACCCTCCTCGAAGTCCTCGAAGATCTCGAAACTGCCGTGAGCCTTCTTGGCGTTCTCCTCGGCCTGCGCAATAACCTCGGGGAAGAGCTTGAACTCGGGCGGGCGGGTGAGTCGCACATTGGCGCCGTAGCGGCTCATCAGCAGGATGACACTCTGGGGAACGCTGATCGGCTTCTGATAGCTAGCGGCATACGCGTAGCTCATGTTGAAGGTCAGCTTGCGGGGATCGCCCTTCTGCTCGATAACGGTCAGCAGGTCGGCGAGGGCCTGAAACGGGTGATACCAATCACACTGCATGTTGAGCACCGGCGTGCGGCTGGCCTCGGCGACGGCGTTGATGTACTTGTTGCCGATGTCCCAGTCGACGTTACGAATGGCGATGCCGTCGTTGTAGCGGCCGAGGATCTCGCCGATCTCCTTCCACGTATCACCGTGGCCGATCTGCGTCGTCGTCGAATCGAGGAACATCGCATGACCGCCGAGCTGGGCCATGCCGGCCTCGAAGCTGGCGCGGGTGCGGGTGCTCGAGAAGAAGAACAGCATCGCCAGGACCTTGTTGTCCAGTAGAGCATGCTGTTCGCCGAGGGCCCGGCGCCGCTTCAGATCGAGGGCGACATCGATGATCGTGTCGAGCTCATCCTTGGTCCACTCCTGGGTCGTGATCATGTCACGTCCGTGCAGATGGGTCTGCATCAATTGCTCCTTTGGGTTGCAAAACGGTTCGCCATCACGTCCCGCTTTTTCTCCTGATGATCCGAAACCGCAACAGGTCGTCGCGGAAGAACGATGTGGCGTGCACTATGGCCTCGTTGTTCTGGTCGAAACCGAGCTCGATGAAGGCCAGACCGACCGTCCCCTTCTTCACGCCGAGCTTCTTGGCCTGGGCTGCGTCATACGCGACCGGGACGATCTCCGATACGTAGTACGTCAGCCGCCGATCGCAATACTCTTCGAGGAATTCGTATAGGGGCAGATCGTCCCTGCCGTGGGCAGGTTCCTCGAAGAGTCCCGCCGGAATGCAGTTGCGAGTGAGCACCACCGGCTCGTCGTCCTCGAGAAAGACCTTCTCTATGACAACGACCTCGGCACCGGCTGCAATGCCGAGCGCCTCAGCGACCTCGTCATCGGCCGGAAGCAGTTCATCGCTGAGTACCTTGACCGAAGGTGTGTAGCCGTGGTCCTGGAGGACCTGCTCATACGACCAGATCTCCTCGAGACGCGACTTGATCTGCAGCCCCACCTTGTTGACGAAGGTGCCCGCCCCCTGCCTGCGATGGATTGCGCCCTCATGCTCCAGCTTGGCAAGGGCATCACGGATGGTGGTCCGGCTGACACCAAGGCCTTCGGCAAGAGCTGCTTCGGGGGGAATCCGGCCATCCTCGAACTTGTCGTTGACGATCTGCTCTTTGATGTGAGCCTTCACCTGATCGGTGAGAGATGGGTTTCTACTGATCATCAAAACTCTGACTAGGCGGCCAAGTGATCATATTGTAGGATGGTATGACCAATGAGACAACCCTAGGAGGGCACACAAATGCGGAGCTTTGCAGGACGGGACATCCTGTCTTTGAAGGGATTCGAGCGCAACGAGTTCATGCACCTGTTCGAGATCGCCGACCGCCTCGAGCCCATCGCCCGCGGCCGGCGTACCAGCGACCTCCTCGCCCACAAGATTCTCGTCACTGCCTTCTATCAGCCGTCAACCCGCACCCGCCTCGCCCATGAGTCGGCAATGAACCGACTCGGCGGCCGGGTCAACGGCTTCTCCGATGCCAAGATGACCCGGGCCGGAGACTTCTACCAGGAGTCGATCAAGGACACCGTCCACATGCTGGAGTTCTACGGCGACGTCATCGTCATGCGCCACTTCCAGCAGGGCGCCCCGCATGAGGCCGCCGACTGGGCTTCGATTCCCGTCATCAATGGAGGCGACGGCTGGGGCGAGCACCCGACGCAGGTCCTCACCGACCTCTACACGATCACCAAGGAAATGGGCTCGGTCGACGGCAAGTCCATCCTCGCCATCGGAGACCATCGGATGCGCACCATGCACTCGCTGGGCTACGCACTATCGCAATTCGACGCCGAGATGGTCATCCTGGCTCCCGAGGACATGTCGCCGCTCCCCGAGTTCCTCGCTGAGCTCGACGAGATGGGGACCAACTACCGGATCGTGGACCACGTCAACGACGCAATTGAAGACGCCGATGTCGTCTACATGGAGCCGGTCGTTCAGCCCGACTACACGCTGTCTCGGGACGAGGTCCCAGATGACTACAGCCTCACGCCGCCCGAGTATCAGGTGACGGCCGAGGTCATGAAGAAGGCCAAGGGCAGCTCGATCGTGCTCCACTCCCTCCCCCGGATGGATGAGCTGCTGGTCGAAGTCGACGGCACCCGGCACGCCCGCTACTGGGAAGAGGCCTACAACGGTGTTGTCATGCGCATGGCGCTGCTCACCTCAGTCCTGGGAGCCTGGGAGTAATGCCCCGGGTCGTAGTCGCCATCGGCGGCAACTCGCTGATCCCGGACGCCGACCACATCACGGTGCAAGATCAGTACGCCGCGGCGGCTGAGACCGATGATCACATCGCATCCCTGGTTGCCCAGGGATGGGATGTGGCCATCTCTCACGGCAACGGCCCCCAGGTCGGCTTCATCCTGCGCCGGTCCGAGCTGTCGAGCAACGAGCTCCATGAGGTGCCGCTCGACTACTGCGGCGCCGACACGCAGGGCGCCATCGGCTACATGCTCCAACAGAACCTGGCGAACGATTTCCGCCAGCGCGGCATCAACAAGAGCGTGGCCACTGTGGTGACCCAGGTCGAGGTGGATGCCAACGATCCGGCATTCGCCAACCCCAGCAAGCCGATCGGCTCATTCATGGACGAGGCCAAGGCCATGCAGCGCCGCGACGAGGACGGCTGGGACGTCACGGAGGATGCCGGCCGCGGCTGGCGGCGCGTCGTTGCATCTCCCGCACCCAAGCGCATCGTCGAGCTCGACGTCATCAGGCAACTGCTCGATGCGGGCGTGGTAACGATCGCCGTTGGGGGCGGCGGCATCCCCGTGATTGCCAACGAGCAGGGCGACCTCGAAGGTGTTCCCGCAGTGATCGACAAGGATCTGGCCTCGGCGATGCTGGCGAGCCAGGTCGATGCAGATCTGCTGCTGATCTCCACGGCGGTCGAGCAGGTCGCTCTCAACTTCGGCAAGCCCAATCAGGAGTGGGTGTCGCAGTTCACGCTGGCCGAGGTCAAGCAGCACCTGGCCGACGGCGGCCACTTCAGCGAAGGTTCGATGGCTCCCAAGATGCGGGCCGTCGTGCAGTTCATGGAGGCGGGCGGCACAGAAGCCCTCATCACCAACCCAGTGAACCTGGAACGCGCCATGGCCGGCGAGACGGGAACCCGAATCGTCCAGTAAGGCGAGGGCGCAACCGGCGGCAAGGTTGGTCTCGCGCCTCTGCTGCCCCCCTCGCCTCGCAAGCTCGGCACTCCCCCCAAACGTCGCCCGACTAAGTCGTTCGACGGGGGGAGAGACAACAAGCGCACCCCGTGCGCGGCGGCTGGCGGATATGTCTCCTCCCCCGTTGGACGCCGTCCTCGGCGGACAACATTTGGGAGGTGCCCGAGGAACGAGGGCGGAGGGGGAAGCAGAGTCCGCGACGCACCGCGCAACCTGCGTCGTCCCGAAGCCGCGCGGTAAGCCTTGTCTCGCGCCTCCGCCCCCCTTCGCCCCCGCTAATCGCGAGCCGTTACCTTGAACGAGTAGCTTGCTTCCCAGTCGAGCTGAGTGACCACGTCGAGACGAACCACCCAGCCGTCGGCGGCCTGCGGAACATCGACGCGATACCACTGCGGTTCGAGTTCCACCGCATCGAAAGTCACGGGCGTGAAGCCGCGGGCAGACACCCTCGCCGAAAGCTCCCTAACGCCATGCTCATTGTCGGCACCCTCGATGAAGACGTCCACGGTCGCCGAGCTCGTATCCACGTGCGCCAGATCTTCAAAAGTCCCCGATCCCCCGGATCCGGGACAACCGAATCTCGTTTGGGGAGCGAATACTGCGTCCTCACCGACAATGATCACGCCCGTTGGCGGGTACCAGACCGACTCGACGGGCACCCGACCACAATCCCAGTAGCTATCGGAGACGATGTCGAGCTCGAGCCCGCGCACATCCTGTGGCGGCTGTCGACCACTCGCCTCACCGCCGCATGCTGCCAAGCACAACACGGTCGCCAGCGCCAGAACCGGTGCCCGGATCATGCCCCAAAACTATCAGCCGGCACCACCCGGAGATGGTTCAATAGCCGCAGGTGGACACGCTTAAGGTTCTTCAGCTCGGATGACTGCCGGTTGCGCCGTCCCATCGGGCTGGAACACGGCGTCGGGCCCGGCGTAGAGACCCGCGTCTTCCGGGAAAAGGGCCTTG
>CAMYIJ010000014.1:0-47568 GCA_947258375.1 uncultured Acidimicrobiaceae bacterium | reverse complement strand
CGTCTTCCGGGAAAAGGGCCTTGACGATCTTGAAGCGAGTCATGTCCGCCGTGCCGTCGGTGTGCGGGAAGATGGCGGCGTCCCTGAAGTGTTTTTCGACGCCCTCGCCAACCATCACCCCCGACCCGGCATGGAGTTCCATCACGCCTCGAGTCACATCCAGAACCACCTGCGAGCAGTGCAACTTGGCCATCAGGGCCAGGCCCGGCGCATCGTCGGTGTCTGCATCGACCGCCCGCGCCGCCCGATAAACGAGTGACCGGGCCGCCTCCACCTGCGTGGCGAGATCGGCGAGGCGGGCCGCCACAATCTGGTGTTTGATGATCAGCTTGCCCCCCTGGAAGGTGTCGCGAGCAAAGCGAGTCGCTTTCTCATAGGCAGCCTGCATCACTCCGAGAGCCCGAGCTGCGTTGAGTACGCGGCCCTGCTGCATGTAGGCGGCGTTCTTGCGAAGAGCGACATCGCGAACCAGCAGATGGTCGGCGGGTACGCGGCAGTCCTCCAATACGATCTCGGCGTTGATGTTGAGGCGCTGCCCGATCTTCTCGTTGATGCGCCCGATTGAGAGCCCCGGCGCATCGGCGGGGACCAGGAAGTTGCTGACCCCGTCGCGAACGCCGGCCGCAGGGTTGGTATTGGCGAAAACGATGAACGCGCCGGCGACACCGGCGTTGGATACATAGTGCTTGACCCCGTTGAGGACCCATTGGTCACCGTCTTGGACCGCCCGCGTCTGCATGCTGGCCTCCGGAGCGTCGTAGGGAAGCACCCGGTCGGAGGCCCCGCGTGGCTCCGTGAGACAGTGCGCCCACAGGAACGTCGGGTCGGCGCGGTAGATCCTCATCCACTTGTCGAGAAGCTCCGGGGAAGCGTGCCGGGCGAACTCCGTGGTCACCTTCCAGTTCTGCCCGATACAAGCGGTTAACCCTGGATCGCCGCGGCCCAGCTCCTCGATCATCACGGTCTGGCTGACGGTGTCGACGGCGATCCCGTCGTAGTCCGGCGGAATGCCGAAGTCTCGCAGGCCGATCCTGTCGGCTTCGGTCAGCAGCTCCTTCGGCGAGCGCTCGAGTGGCGGGGTGAGCCATTCCTCATTCGCGTTCGCCGCCACGAAGGGGATCACCTTCTCATCTACGAACTTCCTACAGAGGCTCCGGAAGTCTCGTTGCTGGTCGGTCAGTTCGCTGTCTCTCGAGTCCATCTCAGCGCAGCTTCTCGGCGAACCAGTCGCCGATGAGGGGGCGCACGATCTGGTGCAGGTTGTTGCAGACGTGGACGCCGTCATCGAACACCAGCGTCGTGGTCGGGCCCGGCGTTTCGGCTTCCACCCGGTAGGCGTGTTCGGGCGGTGAGGCTGGATCAAGCGCGCCGTACACCTGGAGCAGCGGGACGGTGATGCGTTCCGCCGCTCCGGCCATGGTGATCGCGTCCATGACCGCCCCCGGGTCGTCGCCCATGTACTGGCGAAGGGCGACCTGCGACACACGATCGATGTTCGGGTACCGGCCGGCCGGGGTGTACCAGCTCGAAACCGAGACGGCCGCCTTGACCCGGTCATCGAAGGCGGCGGCCCGGCAAGCGAAGAGCCCTCCGTATGAGATCCCGCCCACTCCGAGGCGGCTCCCGTCCAGATCGCCCCGGGCAAGGAGATAGTCGGTCACAGCCCGGATGGGGACCTCAAAGTCAGGCCGGATCTTGGCGAACCGCGACACGAAACCCTGGCCCGGACCGTCGAAAGCGGCCACCGCCAAGCCCCTGGCCACAATGTGGGTGGCGAAGTCGTACAGCTCCTCCTTGGTCGAATCTCCGCCGGGAACCAGGAGCACGATTGGTGGCCGATCCACTCCTGCCGGCCGGACGAGGTAGCCGGGGAGAGCGACACCTTCGAACGGGACGGTGAACAGCTCCATGGGAGGGTCGACCAGCGGCGCCGCCTGCTCCCAGCAACGATTCATCGCCTCCATTCCTGCCGAGAATCTCTCTTGGTCGTGGCCGTAGAGGAACGTGCCCCAGTGGTACAGGAGAGCGGCTCGGATGTATGCCTCGCCGGCCGTGATCATATGCCCATCGGCCACGGCACGCTCGGCGACTTCAAAGTGGCGCTCGGCCACTTCCGCGAACGCGTCGTACCACTGATCCCACGTTTGGATAGTCTCCTGGAGCCTGTCCAGCTCCCAAGGGCTGACCTGCTGGGACAACATGCGCCACGTGAAGCGCTTGAAGGTGACTTCAACATCGCGGTCGGCCACGGCAGAACCTCCGATTTTGAGACTCAGACCACGCTAGCCGGTCCAGTGCCCGGCAATCGAAGTCGGCGCGACTGCGCAGCGCCTACGGTGCGGTCAGGCCTGCATACGCGTCCGGGCGGCGGTCACGGTAGAAGGCCCAGTGGGCACGGACCTGGTCGATCATGTCCATCTCGAGATCACGGACGACGACCTCGTCCTGGGTGTCGGACGCCACGTCGCCGACCATCTCGCCCCGGGGGTTCACGAAGTACGACGAGCCGTAGTAGTCGGTGTCGACGAGGTCCTCGGTGCCGACCCGGTTGATGGCGCCGACGAAGTACTCGTTGGCGACGGCGGCGGCCGGCTGCTCGAGCTGCCAGATGTACTGAGAGTGGCCCCGAGTCGTCGCCGACGGGTTGAAGACGATCTTGGCCCCTTCGAGCCCCAGCGCCCGCCATCCCTCCGGGAAATGGCGGTCGTAGCAGATGTAAACGCCGATCCGCCCCACCGACGTATCGAAAACCGGGTAGCCGAGGTTGCCGGGGCGGAAATAGAACTTCTCCCAGAAGCCCTCGACGTGCGGGATGTGGGTCTTGCGGTACATACCCAGATAGCTGCCGTCCCGCTCGATCACTGCGGCCGTGTTGTAGAAGAAGCCGCTGTCCTCCTTCTCGAACAGCGGCACGATGATGGCCATTTCTGTCTCCTTGGCCAGCGCCATCATCCGGGTCACCGTCGGGCCGTCCGGCACCGCCTCGGCAGTTTCGAGGTAGCTGTTCTCCTGCTTGTTGCAGAAGTACGGGGCGTTGAAGATCTCCTGGAAACAGAGAATCTGGGCGCCCTGATTGGCGGCGTTGCGGGCGTAGTCGGCGTTCTTTTCGACCATCGACTCGATGTCGCCGGTCCACTCGCTCTGCACGAGCGCGGCACGCACTACGTTGGCCACTGGCACCTCCTGGGGGACACTTCCGAGCGGCTATCGTAACGCTGCTTTACAAAACGTAAAAGCGCCGCGATTCGCCAGCAAACGGAAGCCGCCATGCCGAGACACCTCATCGTCGGAGCGGGCCAATTGGGCCCGATAGCTCGTGACGAATCGAAGGCGCGAGTGGTAGAACGGCTGATCGCGCTTCTGCACGACGCGTCCGATCAGGCAGTCGAACTCCTCGTGTTTCCCGAGTTGGCGCTGACCACTTTCTTCCCCAGATGGTATGTAGGGGACGCCACCGAGTTCGATCACTACTTCCATCGGGAAATGCCCGACGGCGACACGCAACCCCTGTTCGACGCGGCGAAGGAGCTGAGGATCGGGTTTGCGCTCGGCTTTGCCGAGCTCGCCCCGGACGACGGCGGCACTCTCCATCGCTACAACACCTACACCCTCGTGGATCGGGACGGCACCGAGATCGGCAGGTTCCGCAAGGTCCACATCCCGGGCCACGCCGGGCACGAACCGTGGCGACAATTTCAGCACGCCGAGCGCCACTACTTCGAACCGGGGCCCGACGGTTTTGAGGTCTGGAAGGCGTTCGACGGGATTGTCGGCATGGCCCTCTGCAACGACCGGCGTTGGTCGGAGACTTACCGGGTGATGGGTCTCCAGGGCGCCGAGTTGATCCTCATTGGGTACAACACTCCCCTCCACTACTACCCCGACCCCACCCAGAATGCACTTGCCGGGTTCCACAACCACCTCGTGATGCAGTCGGGCGCATATCAAAACGGCAGTTTCATCGTCGGGGTCGCCAAGGGTGGCATCGAGGAAGGCGTCGATTCACTGGCGCAGAGCGTCATCATCGCTCCCTCCGGCCAGATCATTGCCCAGGCGATCACGACCGGCGACGAAGTCGTCTCGGCGCGGATCGACCTCGACTTCACCGCAACCTACAAGGGCATGCTGTTCGACTTCGAGCGTTACCGCATGCCGCACTACTACGGCCGCATCGCCGCAGTCCGCGACGATGCGCAACCACCCCCGAGGGAGATCTGATGGCCACCATTGCAGTCACCCATCTGGCCTGCACTATCTGCGGCGCCCGGTACGACCCCGTGCCGGGCCGCTACACCTGTGACGACTGCGGCGAAGCCGGCACGCTCGATGTGAAGTATGACTACGAGAAGGTCGCCGCCACGTTGACCCGGGACTCGCTGGCGACTGACCGGGACACGACGATGTTCCGGTTCCGGGCACTGTTGCCGATCGATGCCGACGCCACTCCCCCGCCGCTCACGGTTGGCGGAACTCCCCTGTACCTCTCCCCCCGGCTTGCCGAGATAGCCGGAGTTGGCTCGCTTTGGGTCAAGGATGAGGGCCGGGAGCCGACGGCCTCGATGAAGGACCGGGCTTCGGCCATCGCAGTGATGAAAGCCCAGGAAGAGGGCGCTGAGGTCGTGACAACGGCATCCACCGGCAACGCCGCCGCAGCGCTTGCCGGCATCGCGGCATCAGTCGGCCAGGCCACCGTGATCTTCGTACCGGAATCGGCACCAGAGGCCAAGGTCGCACAGCTGCTTGCTTTCGGGGCCACGGTCGTCCTCGTGGCCGGCAACTACAACGACGCCTTCGAACTGGCGACGGCCGCGGTGGACAAGTGGGGCTGGTACAACCGCAACACAGGAGTCAACCCGTACGTGGCCGAAGGCAAGAAGACCGTGGCGCTCGAAATCGTCGAGCAGCTCGGGTTCACGGCGCCGGATGCCATCTTTGTGTCCGTCGGCGACGGTTCGATCATCGGCGGCGTCCACAAAGGACTCAAAGATGCCATCGCCCTCGGCTGGATCGATGCGATGCCGCGCATCTTCGGCATCCAGGCTGCCGGGAGCGACTACATGGCACGCGCCGATGAAAGCGGTGCCGATGTAGTCACCATGCCGGCGATCAGCGCCGCGACGGCTGCCGACTCGATCAGCGCCGACCTCCCCCGGGACCGCGTCAAAGCATTGGCCGCGGTCACCGAGACCGGGGGCGCCTACCTCCGCGTCGACGATGACCACATCCTCCGCTCGATCCCGCGGATCGCCGCGGCCAGCGGGGTGTTCGCGGAGCCGGCTGCCTCGGCCGCCTACGCCGGAGTTGAGGTGGCGGTCGAACAGGGCCTCGTCGGTGCCGACGACCGCGTCGTGGTCATCAGCACAGGATCTGGATTGAAAGACGTTCCGAGCGTGCTCGCAGGCGTGAGCGCAACCGGAGCCGAGCCCATACGGGTGCCGCCTAGCCTCGGCGCTCTCGAAACAGCAATGGACAGGTGACACCAGTGATTGATCTGACCCTCAACGAAGCAACCCTCGACAGCGCCGCCGCGGTCGCGAGAGATCGTGGCATCGGTATCCCCACGTTCGCCATGATGCGCGATCCGTCGCTGATCCCCGATGAAGTGAAGACTTCACTTAAGGATATCGGGCTGTGGGACCTCCACCCGCTCAACCTGTACCGCATCAGCTGGCACAACGAGCCCACCGTCGACGGCGGTGGCTTCGGCGGCGTCAACTACGTCGAGTGGCCTTCGTCGCTGACCGGAGTCTCGGCGCGCATCGTGTCGCTCGTCGGCAAGTGGTTCCCGACCGGCGCCCACAAGGTCGGCGCGGCGTTCGGGTGCCTGGTGCCCCGTCTCGTGACCGGTCAGTTCGATCCGGCGACCCAGAAGGCCGTGTGGCCGTCAACCGGCAATTACTGCCGTGGTGGAGCCTTCGACTCGAACCTCCTCGGGTGCGAATCGATCGCCATCCTGCCCGAAGGAATGAGCCGGGAACGCTTCGCCTGGCTGGAGAAGGTCGCCGGCGAGATCATCAAGACCCCGGGCTCTGAGTCCAACGTCAAGGAGATCTTCGACAAGTGCAACGAGCTGCGGGCCTCCGGTGAGGATCTCATCATCTTCAACCAGTTCGACGAATTCGGTAACTACCTCTGGCACCACACGGTCACCGGTCCCGCCATTGCCGAGGTAGTCGAAGCGATCGCCGGGGAAGGTGACCGCCTCCGCGGCTACGCCGTGACTACCGGTTCGGCCGGCACGATCGCCGCCGGCGACTACCTCAAGCAGCACTACCCGGGAACCGTGATCGCCGCCGGCGAGGCCGCCCAATGTCCCACGATCTTGTACAACGGCTTCGGCGAGCACCGCATCGAGGGCATCGGCGACAAGCACATCCCGTGGGTACACAACGTCAAGAACACCGACATGGCGATCGGGCTCGATGATGAAGCTGCCATGGCCCTGACGAGGTTGTTCAACGAGCCTGCCGGCCTCGAGTACCTGGCCGCAGCGGGGGTCGATGATGCCACCATCGGATACTTGCCTTTGATGGGAATCTCCGGTGCGGCCAATCTGCTGTCGGCGATCAAGGTCGCCAAGCACTACGAGATGACGTCGCGGGACATCGTCGTGACTATCGCCACGGATTCGATGGAGATGTACGGCAGCCGCCTCGCCGAGCTGACCGAGGACCGGGGCACGTTCGACGCCACCGACGCCGCGGTCGCCCACCATCGCTACCTGCTCGGCACGGGCTTGGAGCACGTCCACGAGCTGGGGTATTACGACCGCAAGCGCATCCACAACCTCAAGTACTACACCTGGGTCGAGCAGCAAGGCAAGACCTACGAGGAGATCCAGGCCCAGTGGTATGACGAAGACTATTGGACTTCGATCCAGCGTATGGCCGACCCCATCGACGAGCTGATCACGGCGTTCAACGAACGGGTCGCCGGCTAGCGGCGCGAGGGTCATGTGGAGCCCGTCGCCATATCCACGGCCGTCCTGGCGGCGCTGTATATCTTCGGCAGGGGTCCCCTCGTCTTCGCTCCGGAGGCCACACTCGCCGCCTACCGGCGACTGCTCTCGAGCCTGCGCCGGGTGCGGATCTTCGGCGGGCTGCTCGTCCTGATCGCCGTGCCGCTGATCGTGACGGCACGCCAGGCGCGCCCCGTCGAGGGCGGCATCACGTATTTGATAGAGGGCCTGGGCTGGCTGGCAGCCGCAGCAGCTTGCTTGCTAGTGGCCGCCCCGGCTCTCTTCCAGCGACTCATGCACTCATTCTGGGACGCAGTCGGAGACCCGCCGATGCTGCGGACCATCGGTGTGCTCAACATCGCCGGCGGCCTCTGGCTCGCCTGGATCGCCTTCTTCGTCCTGGGGGCCACGGGTGCCGGCGCGTCTCGGACGCGAGCGGTGGCAGGCTCCGTGTTGTCGTTGCGGCCGGCCGATCAACCCTGTCGTCCCGGCTCGTCGAGTCCGAGCCGATAGACGACGAACTCGGACACCCCGCCGGTGACGGAGTCATAGAGAATCCGGGCCCGTTCGTTGTCGTGCTCCGTTTGCCAGTAGAGGTAGCACCAGCCACGGCTGCGGCGCAGGTCGTCCACGGCGGTGATCAGGGCCCGGCCGATCCCGCGTCCCCGAAACGGCTCCGCCACCTGCAGGTCCTGCAAGTAGCACATGGGCGTTTCCTCCCACGTGTCAACGTGTGGCACGAATTGCGCCATTCCGACGACTGCCCCATCGACCTCCGCGACCAGGCATTCGACAGGATCGGTCGCGTCGAAGAGCCGACTCCAGAGGAACTCTGTCTTGTCAGCCGGTAGCTCGGCTCTGTAGTGAACAAGATACTGGTTCCAGAGTTCCAGCCACTCGGACCGGTCTTCCCGTCGCACATCGCGAATCAGGTAGGCGTTGTCCATTGCTCGCCTTTCGACGTCGGATTCCGATGCTACCGGCGCCCCGAAGCGCTCTCCTCCTGTCAGAGCACGTCGAGAGAGCAAGCCGCATGGGAGCCGTTCTCAGGTCTGGTGCTGCGACAGCCGATAACAACTACCGAGCAGTCACTGAAACCGCTGCCAGGGCGAACCAAGGACCAATGGGCACCGTAGAAACGTCGAGCCGCCCTAAAGTCGAGGATTCGCGTCAGGATGCAACCCCGGGCGTAATACCCGACGCGCGGGGGCTGATGCGCCTCGCCGATTTGACGCGCACGTGGCACACGTTCCGGGCGATAGTCGCCACTGCAGCGGTAGTTTTGGGTCTTCCGCTCGGACTGATCTGGCAGTGGTCAGGCGGGCTGCTGGTCGCCGGCTTGGGAGCCCTGGCATTGCCTCATGCATTCCTGCGTCGTCGCGGAGGCCCCGGCTCGCCGATGTCAATCATGCTGCTCGACGCGGCTTTGATCGGCTTGGCAATGGTTGTGATTGGCATGGAGCCGCTAGGTGTATGGGCTCCACTGCTATATATGTTCGCCATACCCCTGCTGCTTCTGCCATGGCGTCGTGCCGTACCCGTCATTCTGTATTCGGCTGCCTGGTCGACCGTCGCCTTTGTTGGCTTCGACGTGATGCAACCGGCGACGGCGGTACCCGAAGGAACGATCACTGCCATCGTGACCGTGTTCTTTGGTGGGCTAACGCTGGCACTGCTCGGCGTGGTGGCTCACGAACTCGAGCGGGCCCACCGGGACAACGAGCGGCGTCTCATTTACGAGCGTGCTTTGGCCCGCTGCGGCCAGGCGCTGCTTGCCAGCACCGAGGAGCGATCGATCGATGTGGCCCTCGAGGCACTCCTGGATGCCGTTCCCGCTCAGAACATCTTCGTCGACCGGAACTTCCTCGACCCCGACCTGGGCGTGTGCGCCCGCGTGACCCACGAGATCATCCGCCCGGGTTTCGAGGATCTGGTCGACGAGGAGATCTGGGTGGAGCCGGAGGCGCCCGAAACAGTGTCTCGCACCGTGCTCCCATATTCGGATATGCCGACGACGTACGCTGCGCTGGTGGCCGGAGAGGCGGCGGTTCTAATCACATCCGAGCTAACGGGAGCCGAACGCGAGATATACGATGAGGACGGGTGCCTGTCCGAGCTCAATATCCCCATCAATGTCATGGGCGAGTGGGTTGGATCGATTGGGATAGCCGACTACGTCACGGAGCGCCACTGGAGCGACGATGACCTGCAGATTCTCCACACCACGGCGGCCATGATCGGTGCCTTCTGGGAGCGGAACCGCGCCTACCAGGAGCTGCAAGAGGTGATTCGCTCCAAGGACGAGTTCCTCGCATCGATAAGCCACGAGATCCGCACGCCGCTGACCTCCGTACTCGGGTTTTCCTCACTGCTCCACCAGGACACGAATGGACTTCCGGTCGAAGCTGCCGAGCACGTGGCTCTCATCAGCGAACAGGCGCAGGAGGTCTCCGATATCGTCGAGGATCTGCTGGTAGCCGCCCGGGCCGACATCAATTCGCTGCGAGTGGTTGCCCAGCCGGTCAGCCTCCTGGAAGACGCCAAGAAGGTGTTGGCAGCAAGGGCCGAACAGACGGATCACCACATCCACATCGAGGGAGAAGAACTGCACGCGTGGGCCGATCCGTCGCGAGTCCGCCAGATCATCCGCTGCCTCGTCAGCAACGCTGTTCGCTACGGCGGCGATCGCATCGAAGTCCACATCCGCGAGCTTGAAGGCCGAGCCCGCCTGGCTGTGCTCGACAATGGCAACGGGATCCCCAGTGAACAACAGAGCCAGGTCTTCGAGGCCTTCCACCGCGCTCACACCCGCGACGGCCGACCTCAGGCCATCGGCCTCGGGCTTTACGTCGCCCGTCACCTGGCGCGGCTGATGGGCGGTGACCTCACCTACCGCCAGGGCCAGGGCCTGACCGTGTTCGAACTCGACCTGCCGGTCGCTGTGGACCACACAGCGCGCAAGGGGGTCCCCGGGGAGAACCTCTCGGTGATCGACTAGTGGGCGCCTCCGCCCTTGTCAGGGGGAACATCATCCACAGTTGGCCCGGGCGACATCATGCTGGACACGCTGAGTTTCTCAACCGTGTTCTTGTCTCACCCGTCGGATTACAGTGCCGGCCATGCACGGCCAGCTCGTTATCGCAGACATCTCCGGGTACACCCAGTTCCTGACCGAAGGGGAATTGGAGCACGCCCACGAGATCGTCACCGAGCTGCTCAACTCGATCATCGATGCGATTGACGCCCCGCTGGCGGTCTCCAACATCGAGGGTGACGCGGTGTTCCTGTACGGCGAAACGCCGCCGGACGTGTACGGCCAGACGATTGTCGACACGGTGGAGCGCCTCTACGTGTCGTTTTCCAGTGCCCTCGAGAACATGGTGTTGAACACCACATGCGACTGCAACGCCTGCGCCAATATCAATGGCCTCGGTCTCAAAATCGTGATGCACTGTGGTGACTTCATCAAGACCAGGGTCGGCGACACGGAGACGCTCACAGGACCCGACGTGATCACCGTGCACCGCCTGCTCAAGAACACCGTGAAGGAAAAGACAGGAGTCGCCGACTACTTCCTCATCACCCAAGCGTGTGTCGATGACCTGGGCCTCGAGCGCATTGTGGCGGGGTGGACTGAGCACACTGAGGACTACGAGCACGTCGGAGAGGTCAAGGTTTACGTCTCGTCCCTCACGGATGTGTGGGAGTTCGTTCGTCAGCAGCGAGCGATCAAGGTGTTGGCTGCGGACGCCTGGGTCACCCACCAGGCCTTCACCTCGGCTCCGCCGGCGATCGTGTGGGACCACCTGATCGATCCCCGCAAACGCGCCACCTGGACGGGTGCCGACAGCAGCGACCTGCTGGGAGACGAAGACGGCCGTGTTGGAGCCGGCTCGGAGTACCACTGTGCTCACGGCGACACGATTGCCGTGTTCACCGTCCTCGACTCCCGGGCCAACGACTACATGACGATCATGATTCCGCTTCTGCAGGGAGCCATGGTCCAGTACACCCACTACCTGATTCCGAGCGGCGCAGGGACCAGGATCGTGACGTTCATGGCGCAGCCCACCCATAGCGACAAGGGCAAGGAGTCTGCCCTCCCACTCGAGGACCTCCAGTCGATCCTCGAGGGCAACGTCGATGAAGGAATCGGTACCCTCGTCGAGATGGCGGACCGCGCCGCCGCAGCGCTCGCCACTGCGTAGCCGTCGCCGGACCCTTCCCGTTCCCTTTCCTCCCTCCTCCCCGTTCTTGCGGACATGCGCGCCGATATCGGCGCGCATGTCCGCAGGAACGGAAAAGGGCGACCGCGGCGAACCGCCTCAGGCCGCGGGGCCTGTCGAATCGACGGTCAACACGAGGGGACAGTCCCTGTGAGGATGCTGCATGATCTGCATGGGCTGGCGGTAGATGGCGGACAGCCGCTCCCCAGTCAACACTTCGGTGGGAGTTCCCGAGGCGACCGCCCTACCGGCATCGAGCAAGATCAAACGATTGGCGTGGGCCGCCGCCAAATTGAGGTCATGGAGCACAACGACGATGGCCGTACCTCCGCCGGCCAGGGACCCGAGCACCCTCATGACCGTCTCCTGGTGGCCGATGTCGAGGGCAGAAGTCGGTTCATCCAACAGCAGCACAGGTGTTTCCTGTGCGATGACCCGGGCCAGGCCGGCGCGCTGCTGCTCACCCGTCGACAAGCTATCCATCTCACGGCTGGCCAGGTGAATCACGTCGGTTCTCTCCATCGCAGATTCGACGATGGCGTCGTGGTCGGCCGCCTCAATCATGGCCCGGCGATGCGGATGGCGGCCCATAGTCACCACATCGCGCACCGCGAACGGGTTGATGGAGACGCCATCAGGGCCAAGGTAGGCCCGCAGCTTGGCCAGGTCCTGCAGTGTGGCCTGTGCTGTATCGACATCCTGCACCCAGGCGCTTCCGGCTGTTGGGACCAAGTCCCCGGCGAGGATGCGCAGCAGGGTCGTCTTCCCGGATCCGTTGGGGCCGACGATGCCGAGCACTTCACCCGGCTCCGCCAGCAACGACACCCCGTCGAGCAGCGTGGACTGGCCCCTGCGGTAGGTGATCTCTTCGGCTCGTACCGCGGGGCTCATGACCGCACCCGCCCGACTCGTAACAGGAACCAGATGAACACCGGGGCCCCGAGGATCGCCGTCAGCAGACCCACCGGAATCTCAACCGGGGATGCAATCGTCCGCGCGAGGATGTCCACGGCGACGACCATCGCGGCACCGGCCAGGGCCGAGACCGGAATGAGCCATCGATGGCCGGGCCCGATCCATCGGCGCAGCAGGAGCGGCACAATCAGGCCGACGAAACCGATCGCACCGCCGAGCCCGACGGCGCCTCCGACGGCGACGCCAACACCGACGAGAACCACCGCGATTACTCGATCCACATCGAGCCCGAGGTGCTGAGCCTCGGTCTCGCCGAGAGCGAGAAGGTCGAGCGAACGCGCCGAAGCCACCAGCGTGACCAGGCCGACCAGCACCACGGGGGTCCCGGCGCCGAGCGTCGACCAGGTCGACCCCGCCAGGCCGCCGAAGACCCAGAAGGTGAAGGTCGGCACCCGCGGGCTGTCCCATGCCAGCACAATCGCTCCCAGCCAGGCCAGCATCCCCAATCCCAGGGCCAGCCCGATGAGAATGAACTGATTCGACTCGACGATGCGCTTGGCGATCCGGCGCATTAACAGCGCGGCCACGGCACCTGCGGTGGCCGCCCCCACCATCATGATGAGTGGCGGACCCCCGATCGGCGTCAGCGCGATGCCAACGACCGCGCCGAGGCCCGCGGCCGGCGATATCCCCACGAGGTGCGGGTCCGCCATGTGGTTGCGGAAAGTGCCTTGAAGCGCCGCGCCGGCCGCGCCCAGCCCGGCGCCGACCACAGCACCCGCCAGCACCCGCGGCAGCCTGATGGCCCACAGAACCGAGTCCGTGAGCCGTTCCGCATCGTCGCTGATCCCGAGGCGCTGCCCCAGCATGTGGAACAGGTCGGTGGGGCTCACTGCCACCGCGCCGCTCAGCAGTCCCAATACCACCACCACCAGGAGCAACGCTGCGAGAGCCGTGACGGCCGCGCCGCGGCGCCGGGAACGAGGGTCGACCGCGTCGACCGAGGCCGTCACTGCTCGCCGAGAATCGAGTGGAGTTCAGCAATGAGCAATTCGAGCGACTCGCCGATTCGCGGGCCGAACGTCAGGAAGTCCCCTTCCGGGTAGTCGAGGACGCGGCGGTCCCGTCCCGCGGGGGTCTCGGCGAATCCGGGAATCTCCAGCAACCCATCGATGCCGCCAAGGGCATCCAGGCCCTCACTGGTGATGATGATTACCTCGGGTGCGGCAGCAACGATCGCCTCGGGCGTGACCGAAACCGTGCCGGTTACTCCGCTGGCCGCCCCAACGTCAATCCCACCGGCGGCTTCGATCATCGGTTGCGTGGTCATCTCTGACCCGAACAGCAGCATCACGTCGGGACCCCGGCTGTACACGAAGGCGATCTTCGGCTTCGTGCTGAAAGGCGCCGCGGTGCTCAATGCCCCGTCGATCGCCGTCCGAATCTCCTCGGCGAGCTCCTGCCCTCGCGACGGTACCCCGAGCGCCATGCCGAGTCCCTGGATCTTGTCGTACAGCCCTTCGAAGGTCGTGGGCACCTCGAGGATCACAACCGGCACACCGGCGCTGCGTATCTGCTCGATTGCGACCAGCGGCGAGGTCTGGGTGTCACCGATCACGAGGGTGGGGTTCTGCGCCAACACCGCCTCGGCATTGAGGAATCGGCCGACACCGACGATCGGAAGGCCAACAGCCTCCGGTGGGTAGATCGTTGTTACGTCGGTGGCGACCACCGACTCGCCGAAGCCGAGAATCCACACGGCCTCCGTGAGGTCCCCCGCCAGCGTCACTATGCGGCTGGTGTCGCTGATGGTCGACTCGACGAGGTCGGCGCCGGTGAAGGCTGTTACGGCAGGCGGCGCCTCGGTTGTGGAGCTGGCAGGCGCCGTGGTCGTGGTCGTGGTCGTGGGCGGAGCCGGCCCGGTGCTTGCGACGGCGGTCGTGGTGGTGGCATCGTTGCCGGTCGAACAGGCCGCCGCGACAAATACCACAGCGAGCAGCATGCTCGGCTTCACGCGCACCCGGAACCTACCTCTCTATGGGCAGCCGCCTCTAGCGAGGACCATCAGCGCACAGAAGGCTTCACGAGTGACCTTCCAGGTGTCGTCCAACTTGATCGCCTCGCCGGTCTGGGGCGAATACGACGGGCTGCCACCGAAGAGCAGCTGATACGTAACCACAGCAGTGTCTCCGTCGATTGCCACATCGAGCGGCAGCACACCGATGCCGCCGACGAACTCACCGTTCACGTTGTACTGGTCCATGGTGCTTTCGAGATCCGCGGAGTCCTCGACGAACGGCTCCTTATCCTCGAATCCCAGGACGCTATCGAGCGCGGTTGTGTAGGCAAGCACGATGGCATCAACTTCGAGGTCTTCACCGGGGATGATCGCCGGCGCGGCAGATGTGGTGGTCGTGGCCTCGGTCGTGGTCGGAGCCGCCGTTGTGGTCGTCGCCTCGGTCGTGGTCGGAGCCGCCGTTGTAGTCGTCGGAGCCGCCGTAGTGGTTGTCGGAGCCGCCGTAGCCGGAGCGGCGGTCGTGGTGGCCGTTCCGCCGTCCCCGCAGGCAGCCGCCAACAGGGCAAGCGCAACTACGAGTGTCGCTCGTTTCAAGGTGGTTCCTTTCATATGGTCCCGGAGGAGGATTCCAGAGTCAGGGTGGATCGGGAAATCGCCGCGCTTCCGATCAGCGGCGCACAGCCGGCGGGATCGGGGTCGGCAGGTCTTTCACGATGGATATCGGTACCCACAGCAGGGACTTTATGATCGCGACCACCCGACACCTAGTCGAGACGGTAGGAGCCGGCCGAACAAAGCGGCGCCCGAGTCAAGCGCACCTAGTGGCTCCCCCCGGCGGGGGGAGGGGCACCGCCCGCAGGGCGGGAAGGGGGGCGCCAGCTCGATGTGACTCCCGGCTACAGGTTCTCGAAGCCCCAGGGGCAACAGAACCCTGGTACCGGGAATCACCTCCCGCGACGCGCCCCCGTACCCCCTTCGGAGGAACACAGGTCGCGGCTACTCCTCGGGATAGCCTGGATGCGCGACGAAGGTACCGCCCGCCGCCATGGCAGGGATGTGGGGCATCGACCGGCTGACCCCGCGCAGCAGCGTGTGCATGACGGCCGCCGTTTTGAGCGACAGCGCCGCCCCATCGGCCGCCGCTACTGGCGTCGCCTCCAGCAGCTCGAGTGTGTTCACATCCAGCTTGGCGCGGAACGCCGGGGAGGTGTAATCAATGTGGCCGTTCACCTCGATGCGGTGGGTTTCGCCGTCCACCCGGGCCTCCATCGCCGAGTCCGAGAACATCATGAAGGCGTTGGCTTTCTCCGCTTCGAAGTCCTCCCGATTCAGGTAGAGCCGCGGCTTATCGCGATAGGGCTCGCCCGATGTCGGACAGGCCGTCACACAGTTGCCGCACTCGTTGCAGAAGTCGGTGAGCACTGCGATCTGGAATTGCTGGTCGGCGACGAACGGTTCCGCCTCCCCGGCGACGACTGCACCGTCGCGCACCTTCAACGACGGCAGGCCGGCGCGCACCGGGTCCATCTGGTAGGTCATCAACGCCATGTTGGGGCACACCCCGACACACAGGCTGCAGATCTCGTGACAGTCGAGGCAGCGGCTTGCTTCGCGCATCGCTTCCTCCGGGGTGTACGACAGAACGGTTTCGTCGAAGCCGTCCCGTTCGTCGACAGGTGTGAAGCTGATCGGCACCCGGTATTCACGCCGGGCGCGGCGTACCACCATCTCCTGCAGGTCGACGGGCCGCTCTTCGGCGACCGGCATCACCCGCGGCGAGCCGTGTGCGGCCATGATGGCGGCGGCGACACGCTTGCCGTCGGCGGCGGCCTTCACGATCGATGACGGGCCGTCGGCTGCGACGTCGCCGCCGGCGTAGACGCCCGCGATCGACGATTCGAACGTCTCGGGATCAACCTCGATGTAGCCGCGGTTTGTCAGCGCCGGAGCAGCATCCCCAAAGAAGTCGAGCACCGAGTGTTGGCTGATGGCCAGGATCAGCGTGTCCAGCTCGATCTCGAACTCCGAATCGGGCACATCAAACGGGATCTTGCGGCCCGAGTCGTCGCGTTCGCCCCGGTACTCGGTGCGGGTGCAGACCAGGCCGGCGAGCTTATCCTCTTCGACATGAAGGGCGGCCGGATTGGCCAGCTCGACGATGTTGATCCCTTCCTCTTTGCAGGCATGGATCTCCTCAGGGTCGGCCGGCATCTGATCGATCGTTCGGCGATAGACGAGATAGACGTCGTCGGCACCAACCCGGCGGGCCGACCGCACGCAGTCCATGGCGGTGTCGCCGGCGCCGATGACACCGACCCGGGCACCAATCGGCACCGGGTCCTCTTCGCGGACACTTCGGAGAAAGGTAATGCCATCGAGCATGCCCGAGGCGTCCTCGCCGGGCAGGTTCAGCTTCTTGGCCAGCTGGGCGCCAACGGCGATGAACACCGCAACGAAACCATCGTTGCGCAAATCCTCGATGGTGAAGTCGACACCGGCTTTCCGGTTGTAGCGCACTTCGACACCGAGCTCGTCGAGGATCGCCATGTCCTGATCGATCTGCTCCTGGGGCAGCCGATAGGACGGGATCGCCCCACCCACCATGCCGCCCGCGTAGGGCTGGGCTTCGTAGATCGTGACGCCGAACCCGGCATGCCCGAGTTCCTGGGCGGCTGCCAAACCCGCCGGACCGGCGCCGACAATCGCCACCTTCGTCTTGGTGGCCGCGTTCCGCGTGAACAGCACCGGCTGCTCCTCGTGGTCCATGATGAACCGCTTGATGTGGCGAATGGCGAGCGGCTGATCGAAATGGGTGCGGATACACGTGTTCTCACAGAGGTGGTCGCATACGCGCCCGAGGATCGACGGCAGCGGGTTGTCCTCGCGGGTGAGCCGCACCGCCTCGAGGAAGTTCCCGTCGCGCACGGCGTTCATGTACTCCGGCACCTTCTGGTCTACCGGACACTCGTCGACACAGGGCGCCTCGATACAGTCGAAGTAGTCGAGTTCGCGGGGTGTCTTCGAGCGATCCATGCGGAAAGAGTGCTTCTGGTAGCGCCAATCGGTGCGGGCCGACGCGGCGTACTCCCGGAGGTTGATCCGTGACAAGACCTTGGTGACGAGCGCCACAATCTCGGTGGCCCGGCCGGCGTCGAATCCCTGGCCGACGGCCCACGAGTGGACGGTGCCGGCGACCGTGCCGTCACCACCTAATCCGGCCAGTGTCGACTGGAGATCGGCACACTGGTCGGTCGACAGGTCGAGGCCGCTGTCGGTGAGGGCGGAGTATCGCATCAGGGGGGCGAACTCGCTGAAGCCCGCCGAGCCAAGCGCCGACTTGCCGATGAAGTCGGCCGTATCGGCGGCGCCAACCTTCTCGTAGGCGTCGGTCACGTTCTCCATGTACTGGAGCAGCCGCAGATAACCGCCGGACTTGAGCAGATCCGAGCACACTGTGATAGTCCGCATGCCGGACGCGAGTAGATCGGCAACGTTGAAACAGTCTGCTCCTCCGGCAAATGACAGCATCAGGTCGCCGCGGAACTCCTCAGAGATTCTCGATGCGAGATTGGTGGTAACCGCGTGCAGCGCCCGGCCCGAGAGGTACATCATCTCGTCCTTATCGAACACCGTACGCCAGTTGTCGACTTCGAGGGTGTTCGAAAGCTTCAATCCGAACGTCAGGTCACGGGCGGCGGCGACCCGGCGGAGGTTGTGGAACATCGGGACGGCGTCGACATACATCAGGTCGTGACCAAACGCTTCATCCGGGACCGGGACATCGTCGAATTCGAGCGAGTCGTTGATGATCCCCCGCACCCGGTCGGCGCCGAGCAGCGTGGGATTGCACTTCACCGACGTGTGGAGGCCGCGCTCCTCGAGCAGGTACAGCGAGATCTTCTCAATCTCGTCCGGCGGGCAGCCGTGCATGGTTGACAGGGTGATCGTGTCCGAGAGCTGCGCCGGGATGTCGATGTCGCGCACCGCCGGGTAACGCTCCGCAACGATGTCGATGTACGCCGCCAGGTAGTCCGAGGCGTCGGCCATCGTGTCGAAGTACCACTGCACGTTGGGCTGCAGCATGCCTTCGAGGTTGTAGCCGACGCTCATGTTGAACACCATGCCGGGACGCTCGCCATGCCACCCGAACTTGCGGTGCAGGGCATGGATCAGCACCCAGGCGCGCAGGTACTCGTCGAACGACTCGAAGACCTTCAGCTCCTGGGACCACTCGACGTTGTATCCCTCGTCCTCTACATCGATGCACGGCTTGTTGACCTCGAGCTCATCGAGAGTTTGCACGGTCTTCAGCTCGATCAGCCGAGCGCCGACGAGCCACGAGACGATGATGTTCTGCGCCATCTGGGTGTGCGGGCCGGCGGCAACGCCGAACGGAGTGTCGAGCTCAACGCCGTACTTGTTGAGTCGAAACCGGTGGTCCGGGCTCGGTACAAAGAAGGCCGAACGGGGCACGTAGAACAGCGAGTCCTTCTCCTCGAGCTCGGTGAAGACCCAGTCGGTGAGCTGCTCCATCGAGATGGGATGGAATCGATCGGACATTAGGCCTCCTTGCCGTCGGCGTACTCAGTATCCAGTACTCGGTACTAGGTACTCAAATCTCACTGCGGTCCGTCTCAAAGGCGGGCGTGCAACCGGGTAGCCTGCTCGGCGGCCTTGGCTCGCACCTCGTTTGCGTCGACTTTCGTCGGTTGGCCGTCGGCGAATACCACCTCGTCATCCACCTTGACCTCGAGAGGTCGTATTCCCGACGTAAACGCGATGTGCCACGGGTCCATCGGATCGTATGACCAGGTGACCTCATCATCGCGAGCCTCTGGGATGATGTTCCAGCCGTTCTCGAGCCAGCTCCAGGCCGGGTCGGGCCCGACTGTGACGTCAACCGAACGCTGCATCACGTAGGCCAGCCGGAACGATTCGAGGACGTTGCCTCCGATGCCGTCGGTGCCGAGTGCCACCGGGTTGGCGAACCGGGCCGGATCGGCGTAGCCGACGCCGTTGTTGAGGTTCGACATCGGGTTGTGGAGGATCGTGCCCCGCAGGTCGTGGTCGGTCGGCAGGTGCACACAGTGGCTCAGCAGCCAGTTGTCGCGGGTGAGCCCGGCGAGGCGTTGCGGCGCATCGATGTCGCCGATCCCTTCACAGACGTGGATATGGACGCCGACGCCGAGGTCCTCAGCCAGGCCCGCCGCCTCCGCCAGCGACTCGTCGGTGCAGGTGAACGTCGCATGGACGCCGACCATGCCGGGACCGCCGCTGCGGATGAAACGGGCGTTCTCCTCGAGCCCGCGTCGCGCCCCATCGGCGCCGTGGCGGTCGGTGATGCCATATGTCGTGAGAACCCGAACCCCAACCTCGGCGCACGCCTCGGCGATCACGTCCAGGCTGCCTTCGATGGCGTTCGGCGATTCGTGGTGATCGACGATGGCGGTGGTCCCGTTCTCGAGGGCCTCGAGAGCTCCGAGCATCGCCGACCAGCGGATCATGTCCAGGTCGAGGGCGGTGTCGAGGCGCCACCACACCTGCTCGAGGATCTCCTGGAAGTTCGTCGCCACCTGGGGCGGTGGCGGCATGCCACGCGCCAGAGATGAATAGAGATGGTGGTGGGCACACACCAGGCCCGGCGTGGTGGCGGCCACTATTCGGCTACCTCGATCGGGTCGTGCTTGAGCATCGGGAGGCGGTTGCGCCACTTGCCGTCCACCTCGTGGAGGGCGGCGGCGACGGCGCCGGCGGTTGGCACCAGCCCGATCTCGCCGACCCCCTTGATCCCGTACGGAGCGTCGGGCTGGGGAGCCTCGATCAGGATCACGTCGACATCCGGCATGTCCTTGGGCCGAATGATGTCGAGGCTGCGCAGCGTCATGTTGACCGGGCGGCCTTCGTCATCGCACGGGAAGTCCTCCGAGAGGGCGTATCCGAGGCCCATGTGGACGGCCCCTTCGACCTGGCCTTCACACAGCATCGGGTTGATGGCCTTGCCGACATCGTGGGCCGCCACGACCTTCTCGATCGTGCCGGTCGTGGCGTCGGCGATGACAAGCTGCGCCGCATACCCGAACGTCGAGTGCAGGATCGGGTTTTCGACGCCATCTTCGAGGGCGTTGGTCCAATCGACGACGTAGCGTCCTTCGTAGTCGACACCGATCTCGCGGCCGCCTTCGTTGGCGACGCGGCAGGCGTCGGCCACCGATCCGGCTCCCATGAGCGTTCCCCGGGATCCCGTGGTCTGCCCGGCACCGAGCTCACGAGTCGTGTCGACGATCACCTTGACCCGCGCCGGGTCGATGCCGAGCTCTTCGACTGCTACCTGTTGGGCGACGGTGTGGACACCCTGGCCCATCTCGGTCCAGCAGTGGCGTACCTCGACCGTCCCGTCCTCCTCGAAGCGGATCACGGCGCGAGCGACCTCGTTGAAGCCGTTGCCGAGGCCTGAGTTCTTCAGGCCGAGCCCAACGCCGATCGCCTTTCCGGCTTCGCGGGCGGCGTCGTAGGCCGGCTTGACGGCCTCGAGGCACTCCTTGGCCCCCTTACAGCCGTCGTCCATGATCTGACCGGGGCCCCACACCACGCCGGGTTCGATGACGTTGCGTGCCCGCATCTCCCATCCCGAGACTCCCGCCTTTTCGGCGAGGCGGTCCATGACGCCCTCCATGGCGAACTGCGCCTGGTTGGCCCCGAAGCCGCGGAAAGCGCCGCATACCGAGTTGTTCGTCCGAGCCGCCACGGCCTGCACGTCGATGTTGGGAATCACGTACGGCCCGCTGGCGTGGCCGGCCGCCCGCTCCAGGACCTTCATCCCGACGGACGCATAGGGGCCCGAGTCGCCCAGCATCCGGGCCCGCATCGCCGTTAGCCGGCCGTCCTCATCACAGGCGGCCTCGATGTCGATGCGGATCGGGTGGCGCTTGGCGTGCATTCGGAACGACTGTTCCCGGGTCAGCGTGCACTTGACCGGACGCTTCAGGAGGTGGGCGGCCAGTGAGGTCTGTGCCTGGTTGGACATGTCCTCTTTCCCGCCGAACGCCCCGCCGTTGGATACCAGTTCGACAGTCACCGTTTGCTGGTCCACCCCGAGAACCGATGCGATCTGATCGCGGTCGTCCCACACGCCCTGGCCGCCTGAGTAGACCATCAGGCTGCCGTCCTCGTTGGGGACCGCCAGGGTGGACTCGGGCTCGAGGAAGGCGTGCTCGATGCGCTGCGTTTGGAAGACTTCGTGGACGCGGTGAGCCGACCCGGCGAGCGCGGCCGCGACATCCCCGCGGGAGTAGACCGACGTCGACAGCACATTGCCGTCGAGCCCCCACACCGCGTCCTCGTCCGAATCGACAGCCACCTGCGGGTCGACGAAAGGTGGCAGGACGTTGTACTCAACCGTGACGAGGTTGGCGGCCCGGCGGGCAATCTCGACATCCTCCGCAACGACGATGGCCAGCACGTCGCCGTAATAGGAGGTGCGGCCGCCTTCAGGGATGAAGACCGGCCAGTCGGTGTAGATGATCCCAACCCGCAGCTCGCCGGGTACGTCGGCCCCGGTGAACACATCGACGACGCCCGGAAGAGCTTTGGCCGCCGACGTGTCGATGCGCACTACGTCGGCACGGGCGTGATCGGAGAGCTTGAGGGCGGCGTGCAGCATGCCGGGCACCGCCATATCGTCGATGTACCCGCGATCGCCCAGCGCCAACTCGGGGCTCTCGTACTTGGTGCCGGACTTGCCAATGCCGCCGGCGTACTCCAGCGGCGGAATCTGGCCGTGGGCCAGCATCTCGACGGCGTCAAAGATCTTGGTGTAGCCGGTGCAGCGGCAGAGGTGAGCGCCGAGCCGGCCCGCAGTCGTCTCTCTGGTCAGGTCCTTACCCTTCGCGTCGAGCAGCGCCTTGACCCGCACCAGGATCCCCGGCGTGCAGAAACCGCACTGCAGCGCTCCCGCCGCGGCAAAGGCGTTGGCCAGGCGGTCGCGTTCGGCTTCGTCGAAGCCCTCGAGTGTCGTGATCTCCTTGCCCGCCACCTTCTCGAGGGGCGTCTGGCAACTGACCCGGGCCTTGCCGTCGATGAGAACCGTGCAGCATCCGCATTGGCCCGACGGGGCACAGCCATCTTTGGCTGCCGTGAGGCCGAGTTCCTCGCGCAACGCGGCCAGCAGGCTCGAGTGGGTGGGGGCGACTTCGACGGCCTCGCCGTTGACGATCAGAGGTACGCCAACTCGATCCGTCGTCGTCATGCAGGCCTCCCTGTTGAGCAGCTCGTGTGGCATGAGCGCCACAATTCAATGATGGTGGCCAACTTTACTTTTTGTCAAGAACGATGTCGGCTGTCGTATGATCGTCTCTTACGAGAACGACGATCGCACGATCGCCGGGAGAAGTGCATGGCGCGATGCCGAGCAGAATTCATCGTTGAACCGTTCGAAGAGGGCCATCTCGGACCGCATGTATCCGCCGCCATCGCGGCCGCCGAGCAAGCCGGACTCGCCCCCGATGTCGGGCCGTTTGGAACCTCCATCGAGGGCGAGGTGGCCGCGGTGCTCGAGGCGCTCGACGCCGTCCTCGCCGACTCACTGGCAGCCGGAGCCACCCGGGTGTCCGTTCAACTAACAGCGGTGGCTGACTGATGAACCCCGACCATCCCTTGCTGATCGCGTTGGCTCCCGTCGCCGAGCTGGTCGGCGGTGAGATCATCGCCCCCGAGAAGATGACAAACGGAGATGTGGCCCTCGAATGGGAGGGCGAGACGATCGCCGGGTTCCGCATTCCCCCGATGCACAGCGCTCTCGACCGGCTCGTTGCCGCCGTCGAGCGTGAACTGGGCGCCAACCTCAGCGATCTCGACCGGGTCGAGAAACAGATAGCAGTGCGTCTCCTCGACGAAAAGGGCGCATTCCTCCTGCGCAAGGCAATCGAAGACATTGCCGACGCCATGGGCGTGAGCCGCATCACCATCTACAACTACCTGAACACCATCCGGGCGAGCTAGAAGATTGCGTTCGTTGTGCCTGAAAGGGCGCTATAGGGCCGGTTTAAGCACAACGAACGCAATAAAGGGGTACGAACGCGTTCTGGGCACAACGCACGCGGCCGGCGAACTTTATTATTACGGGCTTTTTGCCGACTAAGTGGGGTGAACCCAAAGGCACAGCGGTCCATGCGGCGGTCCCTCAATTCAGCAAGAAACGGCACCCGGTTCAGCAAGCCGGTGATCGGCGCTGCCGTGAGTGGCATCGTTGCTCTTCTGCTGGCAGCTTTGCTCAACGCCAATGCGTTCGCCGCAAGCCGATTCCTCGATGACTCGACTCGATTCGCCGAAGCAGAATCGGCGCTCGTTACCACCCAGCTGAGCCTCCGAACGTTGAGTCAGGCCGTGCTTCTGGCCGAAGACGTCGATCTCGGGGTGGCGGACGCGGCGACCGCAGGAGACGCCCTGGGTGAGGCGCGCCGGGTCATCACTGAACTAGAGCGTCAGGTCGACACCCTCGGAATCGACCCCAGCGACGAAACACGTGCGCTCAGCATGGCCCGCGGTGTCATCGCGGCATTGGAGCGGGGCGACACGACGGAGGCAGGAGTTCTCCTTGCGTCAGACACGTTGGAGTCCTACAAGGCGCTGCGCGACTCGATCGCCGTCGCTCGCGACGACTCCGCAGCCGTTCTCACAAATGCCCGGAGTCTCGCCCGGCAACTCGGTACCATCGCCGGATTCCTGGTCGCGCTTCTGGCGCCGGCCGCGGCCGTCTTCGCCTATTGGCGGATAGCCCGACGCCAACTGGGCAGGGCCCATGTTGAGATAGATGCTCGATTGCGTGCCGAGAAGAAGGTCCTCGAAGCCAAGGACGAGTTCATCGCAAACGTCTCGCACGAGCTGCGAACGCCGCTCACCAGCATCTACGGCTTCTCGGAATTCCTGGTAGAGAACGGCATCATCGATCCGGCAGAAGCCCTCTCTCTGATCACCGTGATCAACGGAGAGTCGGCTGAACTCAATCGGATGGTTGAGGATCTCCTCACGTCGGCTCGATCCGAAGCGGAGACCATCGCATACAACTGTGTAGCGATAGACATCGCCGAAGAGGCCGCCACGGTTGTGAAGCCGTTCGGGCGGATGGGCCTCACCGTGGAGATCGACTGCGCTCATGAGCAGGTGTGGGCCGACCAGCTGCGGACCCGCCAGATCCTACGCAATCTGCTGTCGAATGCGCAGCGCTGGGGCGGACAGAACGTCCGAGTCACCTCCGAGCGGATCGGTGCCAACGTGGCGATCACAGTCGCCGACGACGGCCCCGGCGTGCCCGAGATGGTCGCGACCCGACTCTTCACCCGGTACGTGCACGAGGGAAGTGATCCGCTCACGAAGGGCTCGGTCGGTCTCGGCCTCGCCGTCGTAAAGATTCTCACGGGCGGGATGGGCGGCACCATCAGCTACGACAGGGTTGACGGCTGGTCGCGATTCACACTCACGCTGCCGGCAGCAGACCCGGATACCAGAGTTGCGGTGATCGGTACCGCGACGACCGCCAAGGATCGTCCGGCTGCCGTGGACGAGGCCCGGATCAGCTGATGAGGGACAAGCCGCCGCGCCCGGAGTCTGGACCCCCGGTTCCGCCGGAGGGGCGCAACGCCGCGAGCCCGAAGTGATGCACGACGCCGGGCTGCCCCCGTCGATGCCCGGCAAGCTGGGCCGAGTGATGGCCGCGATTGCGATCGTCGCCTCCGGCGTCGTGGTGACCGCCAACCCGGCGCTCTCGGGTCCGGGAACCTACGGCGACGACTTTGCCCAGCTCGACTATGACGGCAGCGACGGAACTATCGACTGGTCGGCAACACCATGGGTGGAGGAGTTCGACGGCGGAGATCCCACCGCGGGCGTGGTTCAAGTCGTCAACGACCCCTCATATTGTGAGACCGACAACTGCCTCCAACTCACGGGCGACGGCTCCGTCAAGGATCGGGCGGCAACGCGCCGAGTCGATCTGGCGGGAGCCGGATTCGCCACACTCAGCTACGACTATTTGCGATTCAATTGGTGGAGTTGCCGGGTGCGTGTGCAATCCCGTCCCAACGCAAGCTCAGGTTGGTCGCTGTTGGCGACATACCCGGTCTCCGGGGGAACCGATCCGGCACCGATCTCCGCCAGCCACTCGATTCCTCTGGCCGACATCTCGGCGACAACGGAAGTGCGATTCATCGTGGATGAGTGGTGTGATCCGGAACGCTTCTATGTCGACAACGTCCTTATCGACACCGACCTCGTAGTTGCAAATTCCGCTCCGACGGAAATTGCGTTGGCTCCGGCCGCGATTGACGAGAACGTCCCGCTTGGCACCGTGGTTGGTACCTTGACAACCACAGATCCGGACCTGACCGACACCCACACCTATGCCCTCGCCGCGGGAATCGGTGATACCGACAATGGCAGGTTCGTGATTGTCGGCGATGAGGTCCGTACTGCAGCGGCCTTGAACTTCGAGACGCTTGGCGGCTCCCTGTCAATACGCGTCGAGAGCACCGATTCGGGGGTGGGCAGTCTCACCTACGAAGAGGCCCTCCCTATCACGCTCAGCAACCTCAATGAGCCCCCCGTACCGGACCTGATCGTCGACCAATACCCCGACGAGGGCGACCTGGTGAGCCTGACGGCCACCGCAACCGATCCAGACGTTCCCGGCGACGGCCTCCTCTGGACCAAGGACTCCGGGCCCGGCGCAGTGGACGCCTCCGGCAACTACACCTGGACCACAGCCGAAGCCGATGGCCCCGGCACGTACACCGTGGTTCTGCGGGTCACCGACGACGGGATACCGAACATGGCCGACACGGCGAGCTTCCAGATCACCGTCGCTGAGATCAACGCGCCTCCGGTCCTCACGGACCCCGGCGCTCAATCCGACGTCGAGGGCGAAGCGGTTTCCCTCTTCATTGGTACCGCGGACACCGACGTCCCCGCCAACGAGTTGCTGTGGTCTGCGACGGGCCTGCCGCCCGGGCTGGGCATCGACCCGGCTACAGGTGAGATCTCAGGAATCCTCGACTTCTCCGCATCGACCGGATCGCCCCACTCGGTGACGGTGACGGTGACCGACGACGGATCGCCGACCGGCACCGACGGAATCGGGTTCGTCTGGACGGTGGCCGACCGTGAGGCGATGTACCTGATCGCCAGCACCGGCGGCGCAGCCGGGGGCGACGATCTACTGACCATTGTCGACCCGAACGACTCAGCTCCGGCAACCAACGAGGTCGATGTTGGCACCGGCACCGGCACAGTGAACATCCGTGGAGCCGATCTTCAACCCGGGTTGGGCGTCCTCTACGCCTCCGACGGCGGGCAGCTCGGCACCGTCGACAAAGTCACAGGCGTATTCACCCCAACGGCCAGCGCTTTCGGCACCGGCAACGGCAGCCAGGGCGCGATCACCTTCGACAATGTGGTTGGCGTCGCCTTCGACACCAGCACCGGCGACCTCTATGGAGTGCAGCGCAGGCCTCCGGGCACTGAACCGCTGCTCTTCCGCATCTCGCTGGATGGAAGCCATGTGCCGAGCGCGTTTGGTGGCGCCGACTATGTCCGGATCCAGAAACAGGCAACGAGGATCGACGTTTCGGACATCGCGTTCGACCCAACGGACGGCCAGCTCTATGCCATGCACAACGACATGAGCAGCAACTACCGGCTCGCCACGATCGATAAAGCAACCGGCACCACCGCCACGATGGGTGGTTCTGAAGACGACATTCAGGGCCTGGCGTTCGACACGAGTGGTCAACTCTGGGGCACGACCGCCACCGGGGGCGTCGAGAGCCTCTGGCAGATCGACAAGTCTTCCGGGGCCGGCTCGAACCCCCGCCCCATCGACAACGGCGGCTCGTACGACGCCATTGCCACCCCGACGCCGCTGCTCGGAAATGATCCTCCGGTTCTGGATCCGGTCGGCAACCGGGTCGGCGACGAAGGAACCATGATCTCGTTCATCGCAACCGCCTCGGACGCCGACCTGCCTGCCCAGGCTCTGACGTTCTCGCTGACGGGAGAACCCACCGGGGCCACCATCACGGCAGGCGGAGCGTTTTCCTGGACGCCGACCGAGGCTCAGGGCCCGGGTGTGTACGCATTTGACGTAGTCGTGACCGACAACGGCGTTCCCAACCTCGCGGACTCCGAGACGATCACCGTCACCGTCAACGAGGTAGCCGACTCCCACGGCTACTACCTGAAGGGTGATGGTGTTCCCGCAGCGTCCTTGACACTGGTAGTGCCGACCCTGCCGGCGCTGCCCAACTACGACCCGGGCAGAGACAGTTCTCCCGGGCTCGTCGTCAAAAAGGGCGGAAGCGGCTTCGACGAGGTCGATCCCACCAAATACCAAATCTGGGTAGCGGCGGCCGGTCCAATCATCCTGGATGGTCCGGCTTCGATCGACTTCTGGAGCGCGATGAAGGGCTTCGACGCCACCAAGGGTGGGGTTGTCGATATTGGATTGCTCGAATGCGACCCGGACGGCACGAACTGCACCGTGATCAGCCAGATGCAGGTATCCGAAACGCCATGGAGCGGTGGCCAGCCGAGCTGGGTGCTGAAGACCGCCAGCTTCGGTTCGCTTTCGCACGCGGTGCCGCCCGGTCGTTCGTTGGCCGTGATGTTCGTCGTCAATTCGGCGGCAGATGACGATATGTGGTTTGCCTACGACACGATCGAAACCGCCAGCGGCATCGACATCACGACCGGCGTGAACGGTGCTCCCACCGACATCTCACTGGCCCCATCGGCAGTTGACGAGAATGTCCCGACCGCGACGACAGTTGGCACCCTCACCACAACCGATCCGGATCTCGCCGACACTCACACCTACGCGATGGTGGCGGGACCTGGCGGCGCCGATAACGGCATGTTCGCCATTGTCGGAGACGAGGTACGCACCGCCGCCCCCCTGAACTTCGAGACTCTGGGGACTTCCCTTTCTATCCGCGTCGAGACCACCGACTCGGGAGTGGGCAACTTCACATTCCAAGAGGCTCTGCCCATCACCCTCAACGATCTGAACGAGTCGCCGACGGCCGATCCGATTGTTGATCAGCTCCCGAATGAGGGCGCCACCGTCTCGTTGACGGCCACTGCGAGCGACCCGGATGTGCCGGCGGACACCTTGACGTGGACGCGGGTTTCGGGCCCGGGTTCTGTGGACGGCGCCGGCAACTACTCGTGGCCGACCACTGAGGCCGACGGATCCAGCACGAGCACCGTCGTACTGCGGGTGGCCGACAACGGAGTTCCCAGCCTCTCCGACACTGTGTCTTTTGACATCACCGTCGCCGAAACCAACCAGGCACCAACCATCACCCCCATTGGTGACCAACTCGACGCTGAGAATGCTGTAGTGAGTCTCCCCGTCCTGGCCACCGACCCCGATCTCCCGGTCAATGCCCTGCTCTACTCCGCAACCGGGCTACCAGCCGGCATCAGCATCAGTCCAAGTAGCGGACTCATCTCAGGAACCATCGACTTCTCGGCGGCGGCAGGTTCACCGTATTCAGTCGAGGTGAGCGTTACCGACAACGGAAGCCCCAACCGGGACGCGGTCGCCACCTTCAGCTGGACGGTCACCAACACGAACCGCAGCCCGGTCTTCGACAACGATCTGCTGGACCGCGTCGATGGTGAAGGAGCCGCCATCTCGCTGTCGGCCGGAGCCACCGATCCTGACCTCGACACGTTGCTGTATACAGCCGTCGGTTTGCCGCCCGGACTCAGCATCGACCCGGGCTCCGGGCTGATCTCGGGGACGATCGGCTTTGGGGCCGCGGCGGGTTCGCCGTATGCCTTTGAAGTCACCGTCACCGACAACGGGCTACCAGTCCTCGACGCGGTCGATACCTTCGCCTGGACCGTGGTCAACACCAACCGCAACCCCGCCTTTGACGCCGATCTACCGGACAGGACCGATTCCGAGGGCGGTGTCATTTCGCTCTCGGCCGCCGCGACCGATCCGGATCTCGACACGCTGCTCTACACGGCAACCGGCCTCCCACCAGGCTTGAGTGTCGACCCAAGTTCGGGGTTGATCTCCGGCACGATCGACTACACCGCCGCAGCCAGTTCCCCCTACGCCATCGCGATCACCGTCACCGACAACGGCACCCCCAATCTCAACGCCACCGACACCTTCGCATGGACCGTCACCAACACCAACCGCAACCCCATCTTTGACACCGACCTACCGGATCGGGTTGACGCTGAGGCCTCGGTCGTCTCGTTGGCGGCGGGAGCAACGGACCCCGATTTCGAAACCTTGCTCTACTCGGCCACCGGGCTACCCCCGGGGCTGACAATCGATCCCGGCTCGGGTTTGATATCGGGCACCATCAGCTTCACAGCGGCGGCGGGTTCCCCCTACGCCATCACGATCACAGTCGCCGACAATGGCGTGCCCAACCTCGATGCCACCGACACGTTCACATGGACGGTCACCGAAACCAACCGTAACCCGGTCTTCGACAGTGATCTGGCGGACCGGACGGACGCGGAGGGCGCCGTAGTCGTGATGTCGGCGGCGGCGACGGATCCCGACCTCGATACCCTGGCCTATTCGGCGACCGGCCTCCCGCCCGGGTTCACAATCAATCCCGTGACCGGCCTTATCGCCGGCACCATGAGCTTCACGGCCGCTTCGGGATCACCATACGCCGTTGCCGTTACCGTCACCGACAGCGGGACGCCCAACCTGGCGGCAGTCGACATGTTCACTTGGACTGTCAGCAACCTGAACCGGGGCCCGGTCTTCGACACTGACTTATTGGACCGGGCCGCTGGTGAAGCTACGGCTGTTTCGTTGCCGTCCGCAGCGACGGATCCCGACTTGGACACCCTGACCTATTCCGCGATCGGTTTACCGCCCGGGTTAAGCATCGATCCAGGCTCGGGATTGATCTCGGGGACGATCAGTTTCGCCGCCGCAGTCGGTTCCCCCTACGGCGTTGCGATCACTGTCACGGACAACGGCGTCCCCAACCTGAGTGCGGTCGACAGCTTCACCTGGACCGTGATCAACTCGAACCGCGCTCCAATCTTCGATAGTGACATGGGAGATCGCACCGATCGCGAGGACACTGTGATCTCGCTGTCGGCAGCGGCCACCGATCCTGACGCGAACACCGTGTCATATTCGGCCACAGGTTTGCCGCCGGGGCTCTCCGTAAACCGGACAACCGGGCTCATCGCGGGAACGATTGATTTCTCAGCAGCGGCAGGTTCGCCATACGCCGTTGTGGTGACGGCCACCGACAACGGGACCCCCAGCTTGTCCGCGGTCGACACCTTCAGCTGGACGGTCACCAACACCAACCGGCCGCCGGCGCTTCATCCGATGGCCGATATCGTCGGCGCCGAACAGACCCCGATTTCATTCACCGCGACCGGCACGGATCCCGACCTCGACGAGCTGGTGTTCACGCTGGCCGGAGCGCCTCCCGGAGCCGTCATCGAGGCTGGAAGCGGTGTCTTCACGTGGACGCCGACGGAAGCTCAGGGACCAGGCACGTACTCGATGACCGTGGTAGTGACCGACACCGGGAGCCCGCCACTGACCCACAGTCAGATCGTCAGGGTCACTGCTGCTGAGGCCAATCGACCGCCGTCCCTCGCGCCGATTGTCGACCGGCAGGATGGCGAGGGCAGCGCCGTCGACCTCACCGTGGCCGGCACCGATCCCGACCTTCCCGCCAATACGCTCACCTATCGAGCTGTGGGGTTGCCGCTCGGAGTCGTGATCGACCCGATTTCGGGGGTCATCTCGGGAACCGTCGACGCAGAGGCAGCTGCCGGTTCGCCATACACGGTCGAGATCACCGTCAGCGACGTCGGGTCCCCTGAACTCAACGCGGTACACACCTTCACGTGGACCGTTGCCAACGTCGATGCGCCGGCCGGGTCGCGCAAGAAGACAGTGGTCGACGCCCTGGTCGGTTTTGAGGTCGAGGCGATTGCGGAGCCGGATGCCCGGCCGATAAGGCGTGGTCTGGTGTTGATGGGAGCCACGGCATCGGCATCGGCCGCGGCGCTGCGCTGGCCCCTCGGGATTCTGCTGGTGCTGCTCATGGGGTTCGTCACGATCGGCCGGATCGGTCTTTACCCCATATTGCGGCGGGGCGATCGCTTCACCGGTGTGATTGGCTTCTACGACGCTGAACTCGAATTCGGGCTCGTCACGCCCGATGACGACAGCAGGGAGATCTTCATACATGCCAATGCGTTCTCGCAGCGGCAGCGGCAGAACCTCGAGGCCGGAACTCGGGTCCGCTACCGGCTCTTCATCGACGACAACCGGCCCTGTGGATGGGCTGCCACCATTATCGATCGCCCCGGAACCAAGGGGCGCACGTCGCCATGATTGCTAGCCACCGCCGGATTCTCGTGATTGAAGATGATGCGGGGACGAGTCGACTCTTTGATGAGATCCTCCGCCACCTGGGAGTGCATATCGACTTCGTCGTCGACGGCGTCGAAGCCCTGGAGTACATCCGCAGCGAACCGCCGGATCTGGTGATCCTCGACATCGCCCTGCCCCGCCTGGACGGCTGGGACGTGCTGGACGCAATGCGACGCGGGGAGATGGCTCCCGATGTGCCGGTCGTCGTGATCACGGCGCACGGCCAGGGCATGAGCGCCGAACGTGCAATGGACAAGGGGGCACAGCGCTTCTTCGAAAAGCCTTTCATCCCGTCCGAAGTCGTCGAATCCGTCGCCGAACTGCTGCCGTCCGGCTGATCCTCAACGCGTGGGGAGGCGGCCCCGAAGGACCGCCTCCACGTTGTCGAACGATGGCTGGCTAGCGCTGGGCGGCCGAACCCTTGTACTCGAGCTCTTCGACTGTCTTGGTCGAATTGCTGTCACCCTTGTCGGTGCCGTTCACCGACGACGTAGTCATGGCGAACGTCAACACCGAGTGGGCCACCGCGTCGGAGTTCTGATCCAGAACCTCGAGGCTGATGTTGTCGAACGTGTCGCACGCCAGGTGGTAGCACGGGTCGTACTGCTCACCGGCGGTACCGCCGTAGATCTCGACCTGTTCCTCCGTCTTGATCCCCTCAGCGCCGGTGAACAAGCCTCCGGCCGGAATGCCGACTGCGATGAACGGGCCGTAGTCGGACCGACCGCTGAACGCCGTCGCCTCGACCGGTAGACCTTGGCTCTCGAAGTAGTCGAGGTAGACGCCCTCAATAACCCCGGACCCATTCGGGCCGGCAAGCGGCGTGGCCGAACCGTCGCCGTCGTAGACGAAGCGCACGAAGTTCGGCGAGCCGATCATGTCGAAGTTCAGGTTGAGTGCGATGTTCTTGATATCCCGGGCTGACAGGTTGTCGACGTAGTATTGCGATCCGAGGAGCCCGGACTCTTCGGCACCCCACCATGCGAAGCGCACCTGGTTGCGAGGCTCGATTCCGAGCTCGGCCATCTGGAGGGCTACCTCGAGAATGGCTGCGGAACCGCTGCCGTTGTCCTGGATTCCGGGGCCTTCGGCCACGGAGTCGAGGTGGGCTCCGACGACAACAACACGATCATCGCGACCACCGGGGGTGTCTGCGATCACGTTCGCCGACGTACGGAGCTCGGATGTCGTGTTCACGTCGAGGCTCCCGGTGGCTCCGTCCGCCAGCGCAACGCCGATGGCGGTGGGCGCGCTGACGACAGGGATACCGATGCCAGGGGCTCCCAGAGTTCCAAAGAACAGGACTTCCCGATCGGGAGTGTTGCCCTGGTTGAACACGACGGCACCGACGGCACCGGCGGCCTCGGCGTTGGACGCCTTGAGCGCGAACGAGCAGGCCCCGCGCTGCATCAGAGCGATAGTATCGGCCACGAATCCGACGAAGTCCTCAGCCTCGCACCCGCTGGTCGAGCTGGTCGGATCACCGAGCGCCAGGTCGACCGGGGTGAAGGCCACTGTGCCCGTGGTTCCTGAACCTGAGAACCTCATGACATCGAAGTCAACCTGGTCGACGTAGGAGGTTGGCACCGGCGACGCCTGCTCGAACGTCGGGGTCCCCTGTACCTCGAAGAACGGGTACTGGAACTCCTGAACCGTCACGTCATAGCCGGCGCCCGTCATCTGATCGACTACGTAGTCGACCGAGTCGAAATAACCCCCGGAACTCGCCTCCCGAGTGCCGCCGTTGGCGTCGGCCGCGTCTTGGAACGCTTGCTGGTGGGCGCGCACTCCATCAACGGTGACTGCGTCGCGCAGATCTCCCGTGTCGACCGGTACGGCGCCACTGGCGACCGGAATTATCGCCAGGGCGGCTACCAAGCTCACCACAACGGCAAGCGATAGCTTTGTAGTACGTCTCATAGATTGCTCCCCTATCTCCTTCTCGCTGAGGATGTCTCAGCGTATCGAGTCACAAAGCCGGAGCCCGCAACGATGTAGCGCACTTCAAGGCGAAAGGGAGATCCCAGACTCGATATATGGGTAGCACCCGAGCCTTTCGCATCCAGCTAACCGAAGTTTCTACCACCCTGCGTGTTCAGCGTCCAGGATCATCTCAGACAATGTTTTCGCGATCTGGCCCCTCGAGTGCGTTCGTTGTGCTTAGAACGCGCCATAGGAGCGGTTTCAAGCACAACGAACGCGTCTAGTTCACCTCGAACCGCGTCCCGATCGCGGTTGGCGGGTCGCTGCGCAGGACGGCTCGCAAGAACGGGTAGCGGTCGAGCCACTTCAGGAGGCGCTGCCAGTTCACGACCACTAGGACGAGGATCATGGCGGGGAAGGGAATGCTGGGAAGCACCTGCGACAGGCTTGGAAACTCCGGTTGCAGGCTGAGGGCGAACGCCTGCAAGGCGCCGAAGAGCAGCACTCCGAATGCCGCACGCAGCGGATGCCAGCCGCCGAAGATGACGATGGCCAGCACAATCCAGCCGAGATTGCGGGTCGGGCGATCGGACCACCCGACCTTCACGTCCAGCGTGTATGCGGCGCCGCCGATGCCGATCAGCGCTCCGCCCAGCGCCGTATAGAAGTAGCGCAGCTTGTTCACGGGAATGCCTCGGGAGTGGGCGGCCTCGGGCCGCTCGCCGATCCCCTGCAGCTCGAGCCCGGCCCGGGTGCGGTACATGAACAGGTAGGTGGCCAGAACGGTCAGCATGCTCAGGTAGACGATGATGTTGTGTGAGAAAAGCACCGGCCCAAAGAACGGTATCGAACTCAGGCCGGGGATATCCCACGCCGGCACGGCGACCGGCACGCGGCCGACATAGGAGCTGCCGAGGAAGCGGCTCAGCTCCGTGCACAGGGCGAACATCACGAAACCGACCGCGACCTGGTTGAGGCTCAGCCGGATGTTCCCGTACGCGATGACGAGTGCCACCACCATGCCGACCGCCGCCGCCGCCGGGAAGCCATACCAGACGGTCCCTGTCTGGAACGCCATGACAAAACCCGCCAGGGCGGCCAGCATCATGCTGCCGTCGACGGACAGGTTGATTACGCCGGCCTTCTCGCTGATCGTCTCACCCATCGTGGCAAAGAGCAGCCCCGAAGCGCCGGCAACGATCGAAGCGACCGTAGCCACGTTGAACATGTCGCCCACGGCCGTGAAGAAGCCGCTCATGACTCACCCTCCGCCGCCGCCCCCTCCAACGCAGCCGCCTCGGCCTGGCGCCGCGATCGATACGCCGCCCAGCCCAGTCCGAACATCGCCGAGAGCACCAGCACGCCCTGGAGCACCCCGCCGAGAGTGGAGCTCACATCGAGGCGCAGATCGAGCTGTGAGCTCCCGACTGCGATCATGGCGAAGAAGAACGAGATGGGGATCACCCAGAAAGCGCGGAAGCGCGCCAGGAGCACAACGAGGATCGCCAGGAACCCGTAGTTGCCTGATATCGCGGGGATGAGTTTGAAGTGAAATCCCGTGGCCTGCGACGTCCCGGCGATGCCGGCGAGGGCACCGCAGATCATGAACGCGCCGAGCAGGTAGCGGTTCGTCGGGATGCCCATCAGGAAAGCACTGGGCCGGTTGGCGCCAACGGCCTTGAGCTTGAGGCCGTACAGCGTGCCCCGGAACAACACCCACACGCCGACGATGGCCAGCAGCGTGATGACCACCGCCAGCGGTGAAAGCCGGGTGCGCTCCAGCGAAGGGAGCAGAGCAGCGTCGGGGAAGATGTCCGTGCCGCTGGTCGACGCCTGGCCGGCGCGCCGCCACGGATCGATGATCAGATACGTTGTGATCGATATCGCGACGAAGTCGAGACCGAGGCCGCCGAAGATCTCGTTCACACCACCCGCCGTGCGCAACACCCCGACGAGCAACCCCCACAACATGCCGCCAACCGCCCCGGCCAGGATCGTGAGCAGCACCAGGACCGGGCGCGGAGCCGACACCTCGCGGGCAACCAGCGACGCGGCGATGGCCCCCATGATGATCTGGCCTTCGATTCCGATGTTCCACATGCCGGCGGCGAACGTCACGATGAGCCCGGCCGAGGCGAGAGCGATGGGAACCCACACCATGATGGTGTCGCCGAGCTTGGGGGCGGACCCGCCTTCGAACGGCGGCCAGCCGATCGACCCCTCCACTATGAGCCGGAGAGGATCCCACGGATTGGTCCCGGCCAGCACCAGCAGGCCGACGACGGAGGCCACCACAACCCCCAGGGGAAGCAGAACGTTGGTGAGCCGGGAGCGGTTCATGGTGAATCACCCGTGGCACCGGCGCCGGCAGTCCGCCCCCCGATGAGCAGCCCTATCTCATCGACGCTGGTGTCGGCCGCATTCAGCTCGCCGATGACCCGGCCCGAGAAGAACACGAGAATTCGATCGCTGTAGCGCAGCAACTCATCGAGGTCGGCGGAGGCGAACACGATCGATGTGCCGTGGGCGCGGCGATCCAGCAGCTGTTCCCAGACCCAGTCGGCGGATTCGATATCGAGCCCCCGCGTGGGGTGCTCCATGAGCAGGACACTGAGCTGCGGCGGCAGCATCGCGAGCAGCAGCCGCTGCTGGTTGCCGCCCGACAGCGACTCGGCGGTTGACGCCTCTGTCCCCTTGATCGTGTAGTGGGCGACTTGCTCTTCTGCGCGGCCCCGTGCTTTGCCCCAGTCGACGAAGAAGCTCTTATCATCTCCGGCCAGCACGAAGTGCTCCGTGACGGTGAGGCCCTCGATGAGGCCTTCCTCCAGCCTCCCGGCCGGCAGGTACTTGACGTTCGCCGCCAGGAAGTCGCGATAGTGCTTGCCCGTTAGATCCTGGCCCCCGACCGACACCCTGCCTTCCTTCGGGGCCCGCATCCCGCAGCAGATCCGCAGGAAGGTGTCCTGGCCGCTGCCCTCCATACCGGCAACACCAATGACCTCGGCCGCCTGCACGTCGAGCGAAATCGGGTCTTCGCTGAGCAGCCCGGCCGCCATCCGCACCGCTTCCAGCTTGAGGTGGGAACCGCCCAACGACACCTCGTTGCGATCGCGGATCTCAACAGCCTGGCCGAACATCATCTCGACCAGTTGCTCCGGCGGGACCGGCATCTCGGCTTCGCCGACCACTTCGCCGCGAGTCATAACGGTCACCCGCTCGCACAGATCGGCGACTTCCTCGAGCTTGTGCGAAACGAAGATGACACTCATGCCCTCCTTCGCCAAGGCCTTGAGGGTCACAAACAGCTTGGCCCGTTGATCGGCGGAGATCCCCGTTGTTGGCTCGTCGAGGATGAGCACACGAGCGCCGAGCCACAGGAGGCGAACAATCTCGAGCTGCTGGCGCTCCCCGACGGTCAGCAAGCGGGCCGGCGTCGCCGGATCCAGGTTGAAACCGTACCGCTCGCATAGCTCGGCGAACTCCGCGGCGGCCTGGCGACGGTCGAGGCGACGGTGGCCGGGGCTGCCGAGGACGAAGTTGTCGATCACGCTGAACGGGAGAAACACCAGCGGATCTTGATGGAGCATGCCGATGCCGGCCTCGATGGCGTCGTCGGGAGAAGCCATCTTGATCGACTTGCCGTCGAGCACGATCTCTCCTGAGTCGGCGGCATGGAACCCGGACAGCACCTTCATCAGAGTCGACTTGCCGGCACCGTTCTCCCCGAGCAGCCCGTGCAGCGTCCCGGCCTCGACGGTGATCGTGATCCCGTCGTTCGCCCGCACCGGACCGAAGTGCTTGTGGATGTCCCGTATCTCAAGACTCATGGATCCCCGAGGCTAGAGAATCGCCACGACGCGTGCCGGACCAGAGAAAAGGCGTCCTGCGAACCCACCATGTGAGACCCACAGACGCCGGGGGACGCTAGGAAGCAGCCACTGCCTCGAGGTCGCTCAGAGACTCGAAACCTGCGGCCACGACCGCGAAGTCGAGCGGTGAATCCGCAACATGGTGAAGCATGGCGTTTTCGAACTCCGGGTAGATCAGATCCGCCGCGCCGACGATCGCACTGGCAAGGTCGCGATCGGTCGGCTCACCGGCGAGCAGGATCGCCATCGCCACGAAGCGCTCCAGGTCATCCGTATCGACACCGGCTGCATACTCTGCTGCCGCAGGGCGTTGATCAGGGAGGAGCCACAGCTGCCACAGCGCCACCGCCCGGACGCGGGCATCCGGATCGCCAATCATCTCCAACAAGCAGAGCTATCGCCGCCCACGCGCGCCAACACGCCGACGAGTCGGCATCCCCAGAGACGGATCTCTGCATCAGTATCGGTCGCCAGCGCCGTGATTGTCTCGGAGCGACTCGCAACAGCCTGGCGACACTCGGCGAGCAACCGCTTCTTCTCATCGGAGCCGAACTCAGCCGTTCGATCTGCTGGTTCGCCGGCCACGTACACCAGATCCTCGACGATCAGCGCCACGTGCCCCCCGGCCAGGATCCGATCGGGATAGCCTGGATCGGCGGCAAGGTCGACCAGCGGCCCAATGATCCAAGGCGTAGGCGTGTAGAGATCGCCCTGGTGGTTCGCCGAACCGATGAGTGCGTGCCACGCCTCCCTGCGAGCATCACGATCCTCCGCTCGGAGCGCGGCCAGGTGATGTGGAGTGTCGACCGCCGCGCCGTACGCATGAGAGAGTGAGCTCCAGTCCGGTTCTTCGGTCAAAGTGCCTCTTCCGTTGCCTGGTCAGTCTATGAATCTGGCGGCGAGCACGCATGGGTACTGGGGCCCGCCTGATCTCGATTTGATAGGCGTCGCTCGCTACCTGATCTCAAGGGAGGAGTTCGAATGCGTCGATTTGGGCGGGCGGACGATGGAGAGGTGACGGCGGTCGAACGTTGCGATCTTGGTGATCCGAAGGCGGCTCAGCCGCGGCTACAACTGAACCGTCGACAGTCTCGAGGGGCAGGTTCCGATACCGGACTCACCAGCCCGGGATGCGGAGCCAGTCACCCGCCACGCCACGAAGCCCGACCCTTGCGAAGTTACGAGTCGCAACCATACGTTGGGAAGGGACGCCAGAGGCGTCCCTTCCCAACAGCTTGATCTGGTCCTGGATCAACCTCTACGAATCGAGGTCGCAGACTCCTTCAACGCCTTCGAGGCACTGCTCGGAATACCAAATCTGGAATTCGCTCGCGGTTTCGCCGTCGGCGAGGAAGGTGGATCCATCCTGCCAGTTCAGCGGGCCCTCGTACAGGTTGATCGACCCGTCGCCGAGACCGTTGATGAACGCATCGAGTGCGGTCGAGTTCTCGGCGGTCAGGCCGGCCCCCTTGGCATAGCCAATGATGCTGGAGTCAGGATTGTTGATGTCGCTCCAGTCCGGGGCGAGCCACTGGAAGCCGGCTGAGTAGGTTCCGTCGATCACCGACTGCGCCAGCTCGAGATAGGCCGGGCCCCAGTTGAAGTACGGCACACCCAGACAGATGTCCGGAGCCTCCTGGCACGCATCGATGTAGTCATAGGGAACGGCGAACAGGCTCTCACCGGCATCCGCCCGCTGGCCGCTACGGACCAGCGCCTGCGTGGTGTCGATGCCGGAGAGCACAACGTCGGCGCCGTCATCGATGAAGTCGTTGACCACCTGCGTGGCGTCGAGCGTCACCCCGGGGATCTCAAACCAGAACCCGATGTACGTCACCTTGAACTGGAGATCGGTTGTCTCCCCGCGCACGTTCTCCCAGCACCACTTGGCGCCCAGGTAGGCCGAGTTGACCAGCCGGCGGGTCTCGTCGTTGGTGAGCGGTCCCAGATAGGCGAGCTGCCCGGTCTCGCTCTGCAAGGCGGCAGCACAACCGGCAATCATCTTGCCGTAGATCATCTGCCCGAAGATGTTGCCCAGGTTGGCCAGCTCGGTCCGGGGCGCCTTGCCGTCGGTCCAGGCATTGTCACCCGAGATCCAGATCATCGGCACGTCGGGATTCTGCTCGGCGGCGGCGAATGCTCCATCCTTCATGTCGTCCGAGTTGAAGATGATCAGGTCGGCGCCCTGCGAGATCATGTCAGCGGCGACAGCCTCTGGCGTCAGGCCCGGGTTGTCTGCCGGGTTGATGAAGTCGAGGCTGAGCAGAGCGTCCTCAGAAAGCCCCAGCTTCTCGATCGCGTACTGGGCTCCTTCATAGTGAGCCTGGCTGTAGCCCTGGTCGAACTCCGGACCAACCAGCAGGATCCCGAGCTTGAAGTCCTCTAGGGGAACGCCGCCGGTGGGCGCCGCTGTCGTCGAGGCCGGAGCCGCGGTCGTGGTGGAGTCGCCGCCGCTCGGAGCCGCAGTTGTTGTACTGCTGTCGCCTCCGCTCGGAGCGGCCGTGGTCGTGGTTGGATCAGCGTCGTCGCCACATGCGGCGGCTACCAGCGCGAAGGCCAGCAGCCCCGCCAGCAGTGACAGCCGACGTTTGTTGGATTGCATCGAATCTCTCTCCTAGTCGCCCGATGAGGGCGCCATGCTACGCCACAGCGCGATGGGTCGAGCCGCGCTCGGCGCGGCCGGCCTCTGTGCCAACCCGGCCGATCGCCGCGGTTTGGATCACCCCCTGTCGTACACTTTGGATGTAACTGTGCTCCTCTTCGCCAAACATCCGGCCAGCCAACCGCGAGGAACCATGACCCGACCCCGCAGCGCCACGATCGCCCTCCCCGACTGGTGGGACGACGCCGTACCCGCCGAAGTGGTTGCGAACTCGCCGGAGGAGCGGATGGCCTTTGCCATCGAGCTGGCGGACCGCAACACCGCGTCGGGGACCGGCGGGCCCTTTGGTGCTGCCATATTCGAGACGGGCTCCGGAAAGCTCGTGGCTGCCGGAGTGAACGTGGTGGTGGCAGCCTCGATGGCTATCGCCCACGCCGAGATGGTGGCAATGGCGCTGGCCGGGGTGACGATCGGTCACCATGACCTGGCAACACTCGGTGAGACTGAACTGGTCGCGACGACGGAGCCCTGCGCGATGTGCCTCGGTGCCGTCGGCTGGTCAGGCGTCACGTCGCTCATGTGCGGTGCTCGGGATGAGGACGCCCGCGCGGTCGGCTTCGACGAGGGAGCCAAACCGCCCGAGTGGGTGGCCGATCTCGCCGCAGCGGGAATCTCGGTGACGCGAGATGTCATGCGCACCAGCGCGGCCGCGGTCCTGATCAGGTACGCCGAATCCGGTGGAGTGATCTACAACGGCCGGGCCGCCCTCGAGGCGAGAGAGGAAGGATGATGCACGAAGTCCAGCGGGTCCCCCACCGAGCCGAACGCTACGAGCGGCCGGTCGACCTGGCAGAAGCGCTCGAGCTACTCACGGAACATGGTGCAGACGCCCGGGTCCTCGCCGGCGGCTCCGATCTGCTCCTCGAAATGCAGCGGCTGGTTCGCACCGACTTCAGCGTCCTCGTCGACATCACAGGGATTGCCGGACTCAACACGATCACCCAGGTCGAGGACCGGATTGAGATCGGTCCCCTCGTCACCCACAACCAGGCGGTGGCGTCCTCGATCATCACGGGCGATGCCCTGCCATTGGCGCAGGCGTGTTGGGAGGTCGGCTCGCCGCAACTGCGCAACCGGGCGACCATCGCCGGCAATGTCGTTACCGCCAGCCCGGCCAACGACACGATCAGCGCGCTGTGGGCTCTCGATGCCGCGGTCGAGCTCACCTCGATGCGCGGGGCGCGCACGGTGCGGCTGCGGGAGTTCTACACCGGGGTGCGCCAAACGGTGATGGAGCCCGACGAGCTGCTCACCAAGATCACATTTGAGCCCATGTCCGCTGAAGCGACCGGGATCTTCGTCAAGTTGGGGCTGCGCCGCGCTCAGGCCATCTCGGTGGTTCACGCCGCCATCATCGTTACGCGCAACGAGGACATCGTCACCGGCGCCGCGATTGCCGTTGGCAGCGTCGCGCCCACAATCGTCTCGGCACCGGCTGCAGAGGCGGCTCTCGTCGGTCATCGGCTCGACGCCACAACGATCGCAACCGCCGCTCAGGCTGCGGTTTCCGGTGTCTCCCCGATCGACGACATCCGCGCGACGGCCGACTACCGATCCGACGGCGTCCGCATCGTCATGGAGCGCGGCCTCCACGCGATTGCCATCGGCGCAGAACGATCCCAGTGGCCCGATCAGCCCGTGTTGCTGGGTCCCGGTGCGGGCATGCTCAACGGCGCCGGCGCCGTCGGCGCCGTCATCCCGGGCGACACGATCGCGATGCGGGTCAACGGGGCGACCGTATCGGGCGCCACGAAGCCCGACGAGACGCTGCTCGACTGGCTTCGCAAGGAAGGATTGACAGGCAGCAAGGAAGGCTGCGCCGAAGGTGAGTGTGGAGCGTGCACCGTGTGGCTCGACGGAGCTGCTGTGATGTCCTGCCTGGTGACGGCGCCGGCGGCGGCCGGCTCGCAGGTCGTCACCATCGAAGGCCTCGCCACCACGCCCGACGACCTCCACCCGGTGCAGCAGGCCTTCATCGACCACGGCGCCGTGCAGTGCGGCTTCTGCATCCCCGGCATCCTCATGGCGGCCGGGCGGCTGCTCGAGGACGACAACGATCCAACGCGCGATGACGTGACGCGGGCGCTGTCGGGCAATCTCTGCCGGTGTACGGGGTACTACAAGATCATCGACGCGGTGATGGACGCGGCAGGGAGTGTCTCATGACGGTCGGCGACAATCGCACTCGTATCGACGCCCACGGCAAGGTGACCGGGGAAGCCGACTACCCGGCCGACCTGCCCGCCGAGGGAGCCCTGCACGGCAAGGTCGTGTTCTCCGGCCAGGCGCACGCCCGAATGGTGGCGATGGACACCTCGGCGGCACTCGCCGACCCGGAGGTCGTCGCCGTGTTCACCGCCGCCGATGTTCCCGTCAATGAGTACGGCTTGACGATGTTCGATCAGCCGGTTCTCGTCGGGCTCAACGCCACCGGGATTGCCGATGTCGCCTCCGACGTCAGCCGGTGGGAGGCAGACCAGATTGCATTTGTGGTCGCGGAGTCTGCAGAAGCCGCCGAGCGGGGAGCCGCCGCGCTCGAGGTGGAGTGGGAGCAGCTACCTGCGGTCGCCGACATCGACCATGCGCTGCGCGACGAAGTGCGAGTCCACCCCGAATCCGGGGATTCGAACGCCTACTACACCTACCGGATCCGCAAGGGTGACATGGAGGCCGGTTGGGCAGAAGCCGACGTGATCGTCGAGGACACCTATGTGGTGCCCCACCAGGAGCACGCCTATCTGCAACCTGAGGCGGGCATCGGCTACATCGACTCCGAGGGGCGTATCACGGTCAAGGTGGCCGGCCAGTGGACCTACGAGGAACTCGGCCAGATCCTCCACGCCCTCGACCTGACAGAAGACAAGGTGCGCGTCGTCTACACCGCCATCGGAGGTGCGTTCGGCGGCCGCGAAGACATGTCCGTACAAATCGTGCTGGCGCTGGCGGCGTGGAAGCTGTCGCAGCAGGGCGAGACCCGACCGATCCACACGGTGTGGTCGCGTGAAGAGAGTGTGGTCGGCCATCACAAGCGGCACCGCGGCCGGATCCACGCCAAATGGGGAGCCACCAAGGACGGGCGGATCACCGCCGTCGAGTCGGTCGGCTACCTCGACGCCGGGGCCTACAACTACACAACCAACAAAGTGCTCGGCAACATGCACCTCACCGTGGGCGGCGCCTACGAAATCCCCAACGCGCACATCGACAGCCACGGCGTCTACACCAATACCGTCCCCGGTGGGGCGTTCCGCGGATTCGGGGCCCCCCAGGGGGCGTTCGTTGCCGAGTCGCAAATGAACAAGCTGGCGGAGAAGCTCGGCATTGATCCAGTCGAACTGCGCCTGCGCAACACTCTCCAGGAAGGCTCGATCGGCATCACCCAGGTCGAGTTGCCGGCCGGAGTGAGCATGCCCGAGGTGATCGCGGGATGCCGGGACCGCTCAGAATGGGGCACTCGCCCGGCCCAGGTGTCGGATCTCAAGGTCTTCGAGTCGCTGCCGAGCGCGACGGACCGCACCCGGACCGGACGTGGGTTCGCCTGCTCGTACAAGAACGTCGGATTCTCGTTCGGTTTTCCCGAGCGATGCGATGCGAGGGTCGAGATGTACGGCGACGACGAGATCGAACGGGTGGTGCTCCATCACGGTGGCGCCGACGTCGGCCAGGGGGCGCATACCGCGTTCCTGCAGATGCTGGCGGAGGCCGCCGGCGTCGATATCGAGCGCGTCGAAGGAGTGTTCTCCGACACCGGCTCATCGGGAGATTCAGGGTCGGCGTCCGCGTCCCGCCTGTCGTGGATGGCAGGCAACTCCATCCTCGGCGCCTCCGAGGAGGCCGCCAAGGCGTGGCTCGACGGCGATCGTCCGGCCGTCGGAGAATTCCGCTTCGTCCCACCCGCCACCGAGACACTCGACCCGGACACCGGGGTAGGTCAACCCAATTTCGCCTATGGCTACGTGGCGGAGGCCGTGGATCTCGCCGTCGACATCGACACCGGCCACATCTCCATCGGCTCCGTCGTGTGTTCCACCGACGTCGGGAGGGCGATCAATCCCACACTCATCGAAGGACAGGTGGAAGGAGCCGTTGTCCAGGCCCACGGATATGCCATCAGCGAGAACCTGCAGGTCGTCGACGGCCACATCCTCAACCCCCGCTTCAGCGGCTACCTGATCCCGGGCATCCTCGACATCCCCGACGAGGTCGATTCACACATCCTCGAGATCCCCGATCCCCGCGGCCCCTTCGGTGTCAGAGGAATGGCCGAGATGCCGTTCATCCCGTATGCCGCCGCCGTGGTGGCAGCTCTTCATGACGCCACCGGTGTCTGGTTCAACGAGTTCCCGCTCACCCCAAGCCGCGTACTTGCGGGCCTCCAGGCGGCGGGCTTCTCGGCGGCCGGCTGATCTGGTCCCGGGCCGCCTCAAACAAATTGACAGAATGTAAAGGTTCCTGCCACGATCCCCGCCATGAGCGAACGGTGTCCGGTGCGTAGGCAACGACGGCAGTGACATCACGCGCCAAAGCTTCGGGTCGGTTGCAGCGGGCACTCGTACCGGTCCTGGCGGTAGTGGGAGCCCTCGCCATCGGCGCCATCATGCTGCTGGCCCTCGGCGCCAACCCCCTCACCGGCTACTGGGCCATGCTGGAAGGCGCGTTCGGGTCCGGCAACGGCCTCATCGAGACCGCGCTCAAGGCCACGCCCCTGATGCTGGTCGGCGTCGGGATCACAATCGCCTTCCGCGCCAACGTGATCAACATCGGCGGCGAGGGCCAGATGATCCTCGGAGCCATCTTCTCCACCGGGCTCGTCTTGCTGCTGCCCGACATGTCGGGCTTCGTCCTGATCCCCCTCGTGATCCTCGCCGGCCTGCTGGGAGGGGCGCTGTGGGGCGCGATTCCGGGCGCGTTGAAGGCCTACTTCGGAGTGAGCGAGATCCTGTCGACGATCATGCTCAACCTGGTGGCCGCCCAGCTCATGAACTACTTGCTGCGCGGTCCCTTCATCGACCCCAATGCCAACGAGCTCGGAGCGATTCCCCAGACAGAACGCCTGTCCGAGGGAGCCGACCTTCCCATCCTCTTCGGAAGCCGCCTGCACTCCGGACCGGTCATTGCCATCGTGGCCGCAATTGCGGCGTACATATTGCTGTGGCGCACAACGGCCGGGTACCGGCTGCGCGCCGTCGGCCTCAACCCGGACGCCGCCAGATACGGCGGGATGCCGGTGAAGCGGAGCATCGTCCTTGCGCTCACCTTCAGCGGAGCGCTGGCGGGCCTGGCCGGCGCCTTGCTGGTCTTCGGCAGCGAGTCGCACCGTTTCGTCACGGATGGCTCGGCGGCCGGATTCACCGGCTCCGCAGGCTTCAACGGCATCGTGACGGCGCTGTTCGGCGCGCTCCATCCCCTCTGGACCATCCCCTCTTCCTTCCTATTTGGCGGACTGCTTGTCGGGGCCAACAGCTTGCAGCGGGCCGTGCAGGTTCCCCAGGCGCTGATCGTCGCCCTCAACGGACTCGTCGTGGTGTTTGTGGTTTCCTCGGACTGGATACGGCAGCGCCTCGGACTCGTCGAAGCCCACCAGCCGGAGGGGAACGATGAGCAGGTCGAGACCGCCGAGGTGGAGCCATGAGCGATCTCTTCACCGAGACCGCGATCGTCGCCACCCTGGCCGCCATGCTGCGGCTCGCCATGCCCCTGTTGCTGGCCGGCCTCGGCGAGATGTATGGCCAGCGCAGCGGCGTTCTCAACCTCGGCGTCGAGGGCGTGATGCTCCTCGGCGGCTTCTTCGCATATTGGACGACGCTGAGCACCGACAGCCCGTGGCTCGGTCTCCTCGCCGGAGTGGCGGTCGGCCTGATCATGGGATTGCTCAACGGCCTCATCAGCGTCACACTGCGCGCCCAGCAGGGAATCAGCGGTATCGGCGTGTACCTCTTCGGCCTCGGCCTCAGCGACCTTCTCTTCCAAAAGATAGTGGGCACGCCGCGCATCATCGATCCCCTGCCTGAGATCCACATCTGGCTGCTCAGGGACATCCCCTGGATCGGTGACTTTGCGTTCAGGCAACGCTCCATCGTCTACATCGCATTTCTGCTGGTGCCCCTGAGCATCTGGGTGCTCAACAAGACGACGTTCGGCCTCAACATTCGAGCCGTCGGGGAGAACCCGGCCGCCGCCGACAGCCTCGGCGTGAGCGTCACCCGCACCCGCTACGCCACGCTAACGATCGGTGGCGTCCTCGCCGGGGCAGCCGGCGCGGGCCTCGTGCTCACCACCGGCACCTTCCAGCAGAACTTCACCGCCGGTCTGGGGTTCATCGCAATCGCCCTCGTCTACTTCGGGGCCTGGCGGCCGATCGGAGTCATGCTGGGGGCGCTCCTCTTCGGGTTTGTCCAGGCCCTGGTCAGCCAGCTCAAAGCCCTCGAGCTGATTCCCGTGAGCCAGCAGGACCTGTACAACATGGCGCCCGCGGTGATAACTATCTTGGCCCTGGTCGCGGTCTCCCAACGATTCCAAGCTCCGACCGCACTGACGAAACCGTTCAGCCGCGGTGGATGAAACGACAGAATACGAATCCCAGTTGATGGGAAGAGAGAAGGAACCAATGACAAAGTCAACAGGATGGCGGTTGCTGGCGCTGCTCGGCGCCTTGGCGCTGGTGGTAGGTGCCTGTAGCAGCGATGACGGCGACGACGGCGACGCCTTTCGGATTGCGGTCGTCGCGCCGAGTGCGTCGAACGACCTGGCGTTCAGCCAGTCGATCGTGGACGCCGTGAACTCGATCAGAGACGAGATGGGCGCCGACGCCATCGAGATCGCCATTACGGACGGGACATTCGTCGTCGAGGACGCCGCCGCCGCCATCCGCGGTTACGCCAATGATGGCTACGATCTCGTGATCGGCCACGGATCTCAATACGGATCCTTCTTGCCGGAGGTCGCCGAGGACTTCCCGGACACGGCGTTCGCCTGGGGCACCGCATCAGACACGTTCGACTTGGACAACGTCTCGGCCTATACGGCAGCGGCAGACGAGGGCGCCTACGTGCAAGGGATCATGGCGGGGTTGCTCAGCTCGTCGGGGAACATCGGCGTAGTCGGGCCGGTGGACGTTGGCGACGCTTCACTGTACGTCCAGGGATTCGTCAACGGCGCCGAGAGCCAGGGCGCCAATGTCGCCGTAGCCTTCACCGGCGACTTCGGCAACACGACATTGGCGGCCGAAGCGGCCAACGCCCATGTCGCCAACGGTGCAGACGTCATGACCGGCACTGCCCAGATGGTCGTCGGCGCCGTCGGCGTGGCCGAACAGCAGGATGTCCTGTGGTTCGGTACCCAGTCCAACCAAACGAGCCTCGCCGACTCGATCGTCGTGTCGAGTCAGGTCTACAAGTGGGAGGTAGTGCTCTCCGATCTGATCGACCAGATCAAGGACGGGGACCTGGGCGGAGAAACCTACGAGATCGACCTGGAGAACGGCGGTTTGGTCATCGAGTACAACAATGCCTATGACCTGCCTGCCGACGTTCGCCAGGCAGCCGATGATGCCGTCGACGCC